>CBEVTG010000010.1:0-13234 GCA_965552745.1 uncultured bacterium | reverse complement strand
GCCAAGATCGGCGAAGGCGGGATGGGTGTGGTGTACCGTGCCGAGGATCCCGAGCGCCTCGCCCCCAGGGATAGCGACTAATGCCCCTCTCCCCCGGCACCCGACTCGGACGCTACGAGGTCATTCGCCTCCTCGGTGCAGGCGGTATGGGCGAAGTGTACCTGGCGAAGGACGAGCGGCTCGAGCGAGAGGTTGCCCTGAAGGTGCTGCCTGCCGGGGCACTGGCCGGAGATGCTGCCCGAGCACGGTTTCGCAAGGAGGCCGTGGCTCTCTCGAAATTGAGCCATCCAAACATTGCAGTTATTAATGATTTTGACACACACAATGGAGTGGATTTTCTGGTGATGGAGTACATCCCGGGCGAGACGCTCGACGAGAACCTGGCGGGAGGAGCCCTACCCGAGACGGTGCTCGTATCGCTGGGCATACAGCTCGTGGAGGGGCTGGCGGCAGCCCATGCCCAGGGTGTCATCCATCGCGACCTGAAGCCGGCCAACCTGCGCGTCACGCCGGACAGGCGTCTGAAGATCCTCGACTTTGGCCTGGCGAAACTGCTGGAGCCAGTCACCAAGGATTCCAGGGTACAGACACTCAGCCAGACGGGTTCAACGGCAGGCACGATGCCTTACATGGCTCCGGAGCAGCTACGCGCCGAGAACGTTGACGAACGCACGGATCTCTTCGCACTGGGAGCGGTGCTATATGAGATGGCGGCGGGCCAGAGGGCCTTCCCGGACGACAATCCGGCCAGCCTCACGGATGCCATCCTGAACCGAGCACCCGTGAGTCCACGCGCTGTGAATCCTCGTGTCTCCTCTGACCTGGAGCGCGTCATCCTGAAGTGTCTGGAGAAAGATCCAGCACTGCGCTATCAGTCGGCCACGGACATTGGCGTAGATCTGCGGCGGCTGGGGACGCCTAGCGGGGTCACGGAAGCTGCCGTCGCAGCCTCTCCTGCAACAAAAACACGTGCCCTGGGCGTCGTGGCTGCGATCAGCGTTGCTGCGGTGCTAGTTCTGCTGGCCGGCTTCAACGTAGGAGGCATACGACATCGGCTTTTCGGCGAAGGCACACCAGGCCGCATCGAATCCATAGCTGTGCTGCCGCTCGAGAACCTCTCGGGTGACCCAGAACAGGAGTTCTTTGCGGACGGGATGACGGATGCTCTCATTACGGACCTGTCAAAGATCAGTGCGTTGAAGGTCATTTCGCGCACCTCATCGATGCGCTACAAGACTGAGGGCAGGCCCCCGCTTCCGGAAATTGCCCAGCAGTTGGGTGTGGACGCGGTGATTGAGGGATCGGTGCTGCGCGTGGGGGATCGGATCCGGATCACGGCTCAGTTGATCGAGGCAGAAACCGATCAACACCTGTGGGCCGAGAGCTACGAGCGAGAGTTGAGCGATGTCCTGCGTTTGCAGAGCGAGGTTGCACAAGCGATAGCACGAGAAATCAGAGTCGAGCTGGCTCCGCAAGATAAGGCTCGTCTTGCGAGTTCGAAGACTGTAGATCCTGAGGTCTATAGGTTGTACTTGTTAGGTCGCCATCACTCGAAGACATTCACCCAGGAAGGATTCAACAAGGCCACAGCATATTTGAAACAGGCGATCCAACTCGATCCCGACTATGCTCCCGCGCATGCCTGGTTGTCGTGGGCATATACGTCTGCGTCGGGCTGGTACATTAGCCCTGCACAGGCTGGACAAAGCGCGAAAGCAGCAGCTACTAGAGCGCTGGAACTTGATGAGACGGTTGCATTTGTTCACAGTGTACTGGGGTGGAATGAGTTATTTTACGGTTATGATTGGAGCGCGGCCGAGAAAGAATTCACACGGGCGCTTGAACTCAGTCCTGGAGAGTCAGATGCTCACGTCGGCTTCGGTTGGTGTTTGTTTTCGAAAGGGCGAACTTCAGAAGCAGTGGTACGAATGGACCGAGGGCTCGAGCTAGATCCACTCTCGGTTATAGTTAACTTTAGTGTCGGTCTGGCGCTACACTTCAATCGACAGCACGATCAAGCGATTGAGCAATTGCAGAAAGCTGTTGAGCTTGATCCGACTAACTTGCTATCGCACGGGGCCCTGGGTATGGCATTAGAACAGGAAGGTAAATGGCCTGAGGCTATATCGCAATTCCAAATGGCTAGAGAAGTGTCGAACGATAACCCCTGGGCTCTGGCGTATCTAGGGCATGCGTTTGGGGCGTCGGGGCAGGAAGAGAAGGCGACTGCAATTATTAGGGAACTCGAGCAGCTTTCGACTCAGCGTTATGTGTCAGGGTATGACATTGCTCTGGTCTACGCCGGAATGGGGAATAAACAAGAGGCTCTTGCCTGGCTGGAGAGGGCTTACAAGGAACGAAGCGATTGGATTGTATGGCTCAAGGTAGATCAGCGATTCGACGCTCTGCGTGGCGATCCACAATTCCAAAAGTTGATTCAGCGGGTTGGGTTCCCATCGAGCTAGTGATCGAGAACAGATCCGAAGGGTCCAAGTGATCGGCCGCACGCTCTCGCACTTCCGCATCCTCGCCAAGCTCGGCGAAGGTGGGATGGGTGTGGTTTACCGTGCGGAGGATACGAAGCTGCGCAGGCAGGTCGCGCTCAAGGTCCTGCCGCCCGAGCTGGTCTCCAACGAGGAACGTCGACTCAGATTCCTGCGGGAGGCCCGCGCCGCCGCCGCGGTCACGCACCCAAACATCGCCACCATCCACCACGTGGATGAGGCCGACGGTGTCGTCTTCATCGCCATGGAGCTGGTGGAGGGGAAGACGCTGCGGAAGCACATCGCCGGTAACCCCATGCCCATTAAGGACGCCCTGCGCATCGCCACCGAAATGGCGGAGGGGCTGGCTAAAGCACACCAGGCCGGTGTCATCCACCGAGACTTGAAGCCGGACAATGTGATCGTCGACTCCGACGGACACGCCAAGATCCTCGACTTCGGCCTCGCCAAGCTGCTGGAGGCGCATGCGGGGGCAGGCAGCGAGGAGCTGAGCAAACTCCAGACCATCTCAGGCGAGCTGACCCGTGAGGGGAAAATCTTTGGCACGGCCGCGTACATGTCGCCCGAGCAGGCGGAAGGAAAGCCTGTAGATGTACGCTCCGATATTTTCTCCTTTGGCACGGTGCTTTACGAAATGCTTACCGGGCAGCGGCCTTTCAAGGGAAAATCACGGACATCGATGGTCATCGCCATCGTGCGCGATCCGCCTCCAGCGCTGAAGCTGGTTCGCAGTGACATGCCCCAGGATCTGGAGCGGATTCTCTTCCGCTGTCTGGAAAAGAAGCCGGAATCGCGCTACACGTCGGCCAGCGAGCTTTCGAAGAGCCTGGCTGCGTGCCAGTTGAAGCTCGCCGCCTCCGGGGTTGGCCTCAGATCCATCCTGCGGCGCCCTCGGTTCGCAGTCGCCGGTCTTGTCCTGCTGGTGGCGGCGGTTGCAGCCGGCACCTGGTTCGTTGTGCACAGCTCCCGTGCGCGGTGGGCGCGCAACGTGGCCCTCCCCGAGATCGCCCGTCTCTCCGAGAACGGGGAATACTCTGCCGCTCTGAAGCTCGCCCGCAGGTCCTCGCGGATCATCCCTGCCGATCCGCAGCTGCGATTCCTGTTGAACGCGGTCTCGACACCTGCTTCGATCCGCACAACTCCGCCGGGTGCGAGCATCTACATGAGGGCGTATCGGGACGTCGAGGGGCCATGGGAGGATCTGGGAACCTCTCCCCTGGAAGACATCCTCCTGCCCGTGGGTCTTCTGCGTTTCCGCTTCGAGAAGGACGGCTTCGAGCCTTCCGAGGGCTCGGCGTATGGTTCGCGTGGGCTGCATTTCCAGCTCGAGCCCCACGGAGCCGGCCCTATGGGAATGGTCCGGATACCGGGCGGGTCCTCGCGGTTCGGCAAGAGTCCACCGGTACAGCTCGAGGAGTTCTGGATCGACCGCTACGAGGTGACAAACGAAGCGTACCGGCAGTTCGTCGAAGCTGGCGGTTACGTAAAACGGGAGTACTGGCAGCATCCCTTCGTCGTTGATGGTCGGGAGATCTCCTGGGAAGATGCTATGGCCCGCTTTCGAGACAGCACAGGGCGGCCAGGACCCGCGACGTGGGAGCTCGGAAGCCACCCCGAAGGCGCGGCCGATCTTCCGGTGACGGGCGTCAGCTGGTACGAAGCCGCCGCCTATGCGGCATTTGCTGGCAAGAGCCTTCCCACTGTGTTCCACTGGTACAACGCGGCCGACATGAGCATCTTCTCCAACATCCTGGCGGTCAGCAACATCGACAACCGGCACAACAGTCCCGCTCCGGCGGGGAGCTCCACGGGCCTGGGTCCCTATGGCACGTACGACATGGCGGGCAACGTCCGGGAATGGTGCGTGAACGCGGTCGGTGATCGCCGGTACGTCCTCGGAGGCGCGTGGAACGATCCACTCTACAAGTTCAGGGACTCCAATGCGGCGTCTCCCTTCGATCGCTCGCCCAAGAACGGACTGCGTTGCATCAAGACCGCCGATCCACTGGAACCTGTCTTGACCCGAGCCATCGAAGAGCCCGTCTATGATTTCAATCTCGAGGTGCCTGTTGACGACAAAACCTTCGAGATCTATCGAGGTCTTTACGCGTACGACCCCTCCGACCTGGATGCGAGGATCGATGCGGTCGACGACAGCCACCCACACTGGCGGCGCGAAACCCTCAGCTTCCGAGCCGCCTATGGAGACCACAATGAGAGGGTCATCGCACATCTGTTCCTGCCCCGGAACAGCCCGCCCCCGTTTCAAACTGTGGTCTTCTTCCCACATTCCGGGGCGCGAGAATCCAGCTCTAGCCGGGAACTGGAGGCGGGATCCTTCATCGCGTTCATTCCACGCACGGGCCGGGCCCTCCTGTACCCTGTCTACAGGGGCACTTTCGAGCGCGGAGGAGGCAACCCTGCTCCTACGGGATACGCCCGGCGCGATCAGGTGATCTCATGGTCCAAAGATGTCCAGCGGAGCATCGACTATCTGGGGACCCGAAAGGACATCGACACCGGCCGGCTCGCTTTCTATGGAGTCAGCCTGGGCGCCGAGTACGGACCGCTCTTCACAGCTATCGAGCCCCGTTTCCACGCCAGCGTGCTGCTTTCCGGCCACCTGCACGCCCACCAGATGGACGATCCGCCCGAGATCCAGCCGCTCCATTTCGGCCCGCGGTCGAGCGTACCGGTCCTGATCATCAACGGAGACAATGACTTCATTGCCCCCGTTGAGACCTCTCTTCGCCCCATGCTCGAGCTTCAGGGAGCGGCCGAGGATGACAAGCGCCTCGTGCTCTTTGAGGGAGGACACATTCCGGTCATGAACGAGGTGATGACGGAGATCCTCGACTGGTTCGACCGTCACCTGGGTCCAGTTGAGACTCGGCAATGAGCTGTTTTGTACCGTTTTTGCGCACCACCTGGCAGCTCGAATGGGTAAGATATACTTTGGAGCTGGAAACGCGGAAAAGGCTGCAGCTCGCATGATTGGCCAGACCCTCAACCACTACAAGATTCTCGACCGCCTTGGCAAGGGAGGCATGGGGGTGGTGTACAAGGCGCTCGACACCAAGCTCAACCGCCACGTCGCCATCAAGCTGCTGCCGCCGGAGCTGACGGCTGACCCTGAGCGGCGGCTGCGATTCCAGCGGGAAGCCCAGACCGCGGCGGCGCTCGATCATCCCAACATCGCCACCATCCATGAGGTCGGGGAGCACGAGGGCTCGCAATACATCGTCATGCAGCTCGTGGAGGGCCGGACGCTGCGTGAGGTGATTGGCGATCATCCGATGCCTCTCAAGGAGTGGCTCCATGTCGCTCTACCGATGGCCGAAGGTCTGTCGCATGCCCATGCACGCCACGTCATCCACCGCGATCTGAAGCCGGAAAACGTGATGATCACCGAGGAGCAGCAAGTCAAGATCCTGGATTTCGGACTGGCCAAGTTGCGCGAGCCTGAGGGCGCCTCTACGGGAACCGGAGGTGACGTCCACTCGCGCCTCGAGACCATCAGCGGTGAGTTGAGCCGTGCGGGAAAGGTGTTCGGCACCGCGGCCTATATGTCACCCGAGCAGGCGCGTGGTGAGAAGACGGACCACCGCAGTGACGTGTTCTCCTTCGGCACCGTGCTATACCAGATGGCCAGCGGGCAGCTTCCCTTCAAACGTGATACGGACGTGGAGACCCTCGCCGCGGTGATCAGAGAGGAACCCAAGCCGCTCCTGCAGATCGCCACGCAGTTTCCTCAGGATGCCGAGCGTCTGGTCCGCAAGGCGATGGAGAAGGAACCCGGCAGGCGGTACCAGCACGCGGACGACCTGTCGACCGATCTCAAGAACCTGCAGCGGGATCTGGACAGCGGGCGCGTGTCCATTCCCTCGGGGGTGTCACCTCCATCAGGGACGACATCCGGAGTTCAGGTCCAGCAGCCACCCGTGTGGGCGTTTAGCGGAAACACCAGGAAATGGGGCCTTGCTGCCATCGTGACCCTGGCGGTGCTCGCCGGTGTTTTGGGCTACCTGCGTTTCCGGTCGAGCGAGAGCTCGGCTGGGGCCACCGCTCCCGCACGCAAGATGATTGTCGTCTTGCCGTTTGAGAACCTGGGATCGTCCGACGATGATTACTTCGCCGCCGGAATGACGGAAGAGATTACCAGCCGCCTGGCGGCGGTGCGTGGCCTGGGAGTCATCTCTCGAAAGAGTGCCCTTCGATTTGCCAGGACGGACAAGACGACCCGCCAGGCTGGCGAAGAGCTGGGGGTCTCCTACGTGCTGGAGGGAACCATTCGCTGGGCTCGAAACCCGAATGGCGCCAACCGGGTACGGATCACTCCGCAGCTCATACGTGTCTCCGACGACACCAACCTGTGGGCGGATACATATGACCGTGTCATCGAGGACATCTTTGATGTCCAGTCCGAGATTTCCGAGAAAGTCATCGAGCAGCTCGGGGTCACGCTTCTGGATCCGGAACGCAAGGCCATTGATGCAAAGCCAACCGACAATGTCCAGGCGTACCAGGCTTATCTCCGGGGCAGGGGTTACGCGGACGCAGCCGACTTCACCGAACGGACGAAGCGACTCGCACTAAAGATGTTCGAGCGGGCTGTCGAGCTGGACCCTGATTTTGCGCTGGCTCATGCCCAGTTGTCCGTGGCCCACTCGGCTCTTTATCACTGGGGCTACGACCGCACGGCTGAACGCCAGGCGATGGCGAAACGAGCGGTGGATCGAGCGCTAGAACTGGCGCCGGAGGCCCCCGAAGGTTACCTCGCTCTGGGCTACTACCACTACTGGGGTCACAGGGAGTACGAGCAGGCGCTCGAAGCGTTTGCCATCGCAGCCAGGGATCTGCCCAACAGTCGTGAATTGCTGGAAGGCATTGCCTATGTTGCTCGTCGCCAGGGCCGCTGGGACACAGCGGTGGACAGCCTGAAGAGGGCTTTTGAGCTGAACCCGATGGATCCCTCGCTTACGCTGGAGCTGGGTATTACCTATTTCTGCCTGAGGAAGTACCCGGAGGCGATGCACTACTACAATCAGTCCATTGGCATTGCACCGAATGATCCAGCCCCGTATCTGTATAAAGCCAGAACCTACCGGGCGTGGAACGCAAAAACAAAAGAAGCACGGGCCGTGCTCGAGGCGATGCCGCAGACCAACGATTATGACACTGTTGTGGCGTGGATAGAGCAAGAGGTCCTGGAGGGCAAGTACCGGGAAGCGCTCCACCGGCTCTCCTCGATCACCGAGGATATTTTCTATTACGAATCCAACGTCGAGTCGAGGTCATTACTCTCAGCGGGGATTCATGAGCTTCTGGGTGAGCCTCAGCTCGCCCGCAGCGCCTACGAATCCGCGCGGGTGGTCTTGGAGAAAGAGCTGCTGGCGCGACCCGAGGATTACCGGTTACGTAGCAAGCTCGGCATTGCGCTCGCGGGCGTGGGCCGCAGGGACGAGGCCATCCGGGAAGGAAAACTGGCAACGGAACAGTATCCCGTCTCCGAGGATGCATTAGCGGGCGTCTTGCCAGTGTTTGATCTGGCATTCATCTATACCAGGGTAGGGGAGCACGACGCGGCGCTGGACGAGATCGAGTCTCTGCTTTCAGTGCCCAATTTTATATCCACTGGATTTTTTCTATCGGAGCCAGGGTGGCAGCCGCTGCGGCAAAGCCCCCGCTTTCAGGAACTCATGGAGCGGTACGGATCGAGCTAAGAGATCGAGCTTCTCGAAATCCTCGGGAGCTGACGCACCCGAGCCCCGGCTTACTGAATTTGGTGGAAGTTCCAGAAGAGGCCTCTCTTCTGGATGAGCTCATCGAAGGTGCCGATTTCCTTGAGCTCGCCGTGCTCAAAAACCGCGATGTTGTCGCAGGTCTCGATCGTCGAGAGCCGGTGGGCGATGATGATCGATGTCCGGTCTCTGAGGATCTGGCGGATCGCCTCCATGAGGCGGTGCTCGTTCTGCCGGTCCACGCTGGCGGTCGCCTCATCGAGCACGATCATGGGAGGGTCAAACACCAGGACCCGGGCAAAAGAGAGAAGCTGCTTCTCTCCGACCGAGAAGTCGCTTCCTCCCTCGTGAACCTCCATGTCGAGCCCGCCCCGGCTCTCGAGAGCGTCCCAGATCTGGGCCTGGCGGCACTTCTCGATGAGGGTCTCATCGGAGAAACCGGCCTTCCCCAGCGTTAAGTTCTCCCGCACCGTTCCCTGGAAAAGATAGATCTCCTGGTGCACCACGCCGATCTGGCTCCTGAGGTCGGCCTTGTCCCAGTCGGTGAGATTCTTCCCGCCAAAGCAGATCGTCCCCGCGGTCGGCTCGTAGAAGCGCAGCAGCAGCCGGATGAGTGAGCTCTTTCCTGCCCCGGTGGCGCCCACGATGGCGAGCGATGACCCCCGCGGGATCTTCAGGTTGATGTCCGTCAGGGCGTTCTGGTCCCGGGTGGGGTAGCGGAAGCTGACGTCCCTGAACTCGATATCGATGTTGCTCAGCCGCTCCGGATCCCGGCCCTCCCGGTATTCCATCTCCATGGGCTCTTCCAGGATGTCGAGCACCCGCTCCGCGGAGACCTTGGCATTTAATATGAGGTTGTATTTCTCGATCAGGTCCCGCAGCGGGTAGAACAGATTCCGGTTGTACCCGAGAAACGCCACGATCACCCCGAGCGTGATCTTTCCCTGGATCGCCCAGTAGCCTCCTACGCCTATGAGCGACGCCATCGCCACGCCGTTGAGCGAGTGGATCGTCGGCTGCATGCGCGCGTAGGTCCTGAGAGACTTGATCTGGGCCCCGTAATGCTTATCCACGATCCCGCTGAACGTGTCCATCCGGGGGCCCTGGGCCGCGAGACGCTGAATCGTCGCCACCGCACCGACGTTCTCTCCGAGGAATGAGTTCATCTCGGAGAGATGGGTACGAACCGCCCGGTAGGCGGCGTTGAGCTGCACACTGAAGAGCCGGAACGACACCACGATGAGAGGGAAGGTGATGAGCACCACCAGGGCCAGCTGCCAGTTCAACCAGAACATCGCGCCCAGCGTTCCGGTGATGATGAGCACATCGAGCACCGTCATCGAGATGGAAGCCCCGAACAGCTCTCCCAGCGTGCGGACGTCATTGACGACCCGCGTGAGCGGCCGGCCGACCGGGTTTCGATCGAAATAGCTCACCGGCAGGTGGGCGATGCGGGTAAAGAGCAGGGTCCTGAGATCATGCTTCACCTTCTCACCGGCCGACTGGATGAGGTACGCCTTGGCGATGTCGAACACGAACTTCGCCGCCACCAGTCCCAGGAAGAACCAGCAGAGCCTGTAAAGGAACGCCCGGTCGGGGCTGGGCGCGGCGACCGTATCGACGGCCCTGCCCAGCAGGATCGGCGTGAGCAGATCGATCCCGGTCGAGAGAACGATCAGGCTGATCCCGGCCGCGAAACGCAGCGAGTACGGGCGCACGATAGGCAGAAAGTGCCGGGCCACATCCCGGTAGCTGAACGACTCGGTCTTTTCAGGTCTCAGGCTCATAGGATCGAATCCGCTTCGAGGCTGTCCTGCCGGCCCTCGAGCCTTCTCTCGCTCATCTGCCAGAGCGCCCCGTAGAGCGACACCGACTGAAGCAAGCGCTCGTGATGGCCCCTGGCGAGGAGTGTTCCCTTCTCCAGGATCCAGATCTCATCCAGGCTCGGCATGACCGAGAGCCTGTGGGAAGCGAAGATCAGTGTCAGGTCCGGATACTCAGTCAGGAGATTTTTCAGGATGCGGTGCTCGATCTCCACGTCGACGGCGGAGAAGGCATCATCGAGAAGGAGCAGCCTTGGCTTGCGGATCAACGCCCGGGCCAGGGCGAGGCGCTGCTTCTGGCCCCCGGAGAGGTCGACGCCTCTCTCCCCGAGGTAAGTGTCGTACTTGTCGTGCAGCTCCTCGATCTCATCCTCCATGCAGACCGTGCGGATGACCTTCCGTGCCTCCTGCCCGTCCACATCGCCGGGCATGCCGAGCTCGATGTTCGTGGTGACCTTTTCGCTGAAGAGGAAGATCTGCTGCTCGACGGTGCTGATCTTCTGCCTGAGCTCCACCAGGGGAATCGAAGCCACGTCCTTTCCCTCGAAGAACACGGTCTCTTCGGGAGGCTCATAGAGCCGCACGATCAGGTTGAAGAGCGTGCTCTTGCCCGCCCCGACCGGACCCACCACGCCGATCTTCTGTCCCGGATGAACGTTCAGGTGCGATAGCTTGAGCCGGAAATGATCGCCATCCCCATTCGGCTCGTAGGCGTAGCGCAGGTGGTTGACCTCCAGGAGAGGCGCTTCCTTCCTCTCCACGGCGGGCGTGCGCACCGAGGTAACCTGGGGAATCCCCAGGATCTGCTGGAGCCTGCGGTGGGCCGCCACCCCTTCGCGGTTCATCGTCACCGCCCAGCCGATTGCCTCCATGGGCCAGGAAAGCTGCACCACGAAGCGCTGGAACGCCACGAACGTCCCCACCGTGATCGCCCCGTTGATCACGTCCACGCCCCCGATGATCAGGATCATGAACGTGCCGAGATGCGTGAGAACCGTAAGCGAGGGGGTGAACCTGGCCTCACAGCTCGCCATGCGGATCCCCTCCTCCTGGTAGTCCTCGCTGAGATCGAAGAACCGCTGGCGCACCCGGTTCTCGAGAACCAGCGATTTGATCAGCCGGATCCCTCCGAGCGTCTCCTGGGTGAACGCGCTGATGTTCGACATCTTGACCTGCAGTGACTCGAACAGCCGGTCGATGCGGTCGCCTACGGTGGCCGTGATCCAGGGAACGAGCGGGGCGAAGAGGAGCGCCAGGACCGTGAGCTTCACGGAGAGGTAGAGCATCACCGGAACGAAGATCAAGAAGGTGATGATGGCATCCACGGTGATCAGCACCCCCGGCCCCACGGCTTCTCGTATCGCCTGGATGTCGTTGGTGGCACGCGACATCAGATCGCCCGTGCGGATCGTCTGGTAACGCGCCAGGGGCAGGTTCTGGAGATGGTTGTAAAGGTCCAGCCTCAATCCCCGGGCGATCAGGTGGGAGGTTCCCATCAGGTAGATACGCCACACGTAGCGCATCGCGGACTGGCACACCATGAGGAGCAGGAACCCCGCCCCGGCCCAGAGCACCCTCGGGACGTTCTTCTCCGGGATCCCGTCGATGGCCTCCTTGACCATGAGCGGCAGCCCTACGCTGATGGCATCTACAAGGATGAGTGCGGCGATGCCGATGGCGTAGTTGCGGCGGTGTCTGTACAGATGACCCCAGAAGGGGTAGCGCCTCAGCGATGTCAGGATTCTCTTATAAATGACGCTCTCTCCTGAGCCCGGAACCGGCCGGTACCGGCCGGCGACCCGCCCTGCCGCTCGTACACGAGGTGGGGGTGAAAGGGCCTAAAATCTTAGGATAACAGAGGAGTCAAGGTCCCTGCTCGATCGCTTGACCGGGACGTCGGATCTGGCGGCCCGAGCCCGAACACCCTCTGGGAAATCTCCCCCTTCTCTGAGTGATGTATTTGATGTAATCTCAAGGTTTCCACCATGCCTCTATCTGCCGGCGCACGTCTGGGCCCCTACGAGATCATCGAACCCGCGGGCGCGGGGGGAATGGGGGAAGTCTATCGTGCTCGCGACACGCGGCTCGACCGCACCGTCGCGGTGAAGGTCCTTCCCGACCACCTCTCCTCCAACCCCCATCTCAGGCAGAGGCTGGAACGCGAAGCCCGCGCAATCTCCGGCCTCAGCCATCCGCACATCTGCGCCCTCTATGACATCGGCCACCAGGACGGAGTCGACTTCCTTGTCATGGAGCACCTCGAAGGGGAGCCGCTCTCCGAACGCCTGACGCGCGGGCCGCTGCCGCCGAACGAGCTGCTGCGCCACGCCATCGAGATCGCCCAGGCTCTCGACAAGGCGCATCGGCAGGGAGTGATCCACCGCGACCTGAAGCCGTCGAACATCATGCTGACGAAATCGGGCGCCAAGCTGCTCGACTTCGGGCTGGCGAAGAGCGCCGAGCCGCCGCCGCCGGCCTCAGACTTGAGCGCCTCGCCGACGATGGAGAGCCCGCTGACGGCGGAAGGAACGATCGTCGGGACGTTTCACTACATGTCGCCGGAGCAGCTGGAAGGGAAAGATTCAGACGTAAGGAGCGATATCTTCTCGTTCGGGACGGTGTTGTACGAGATGGCGACCGCGACGCAGGCGTTTAAAGGCAAGACGCAGGCGAGCCTGATCGCCTCGATCATGAGAGAAGAGCCGCGCCCGATCACGAGCCTGGCACCGATGTCGCCGCCCGGTCTCAGTCGCCTGGTGAAGACCTGCCTCGCGAAGGATCCCGAAGAGCGAAGGCAGACGATGCACGACGTGCTGCTGGAGCTGCGCTGGATCGCCGAGGGCGGATCGCAGGCAGGCGTTCCTCAGCCGGTGGCATCGCGGCGACGCGCGCGCGAACGCCTCGCCTGGACGATAGCCGGGCTGGCAGGTGGTTTGCTGGTCACCCTCGTCACCGTCTGGACGCTCTTTCGTCCGGCGCCCGCCGAGCCGCGGCTCGTGTACTCGTCGATCCTGCCGCCGCGCGAGCCAGCGGCCGAGTTCATCCTCGGAGGCCCCAATAGCGGGTCGCTGCTGATCTCACCGGACGGCCAGCACGTGATCTTCGCGGCGCGCACCGAGGATGGCAAGAATCAGCTATGGGTGCGCGCACTTGATGAGCCCGAGGC
>CBEVTG010000009.1:0-13605 GCA_965552745.1 uncultured bacterium | reverse complement strand
GGAAATTCTTCCACAGGGAGATCGTTGATGAAAACGCGGCGAGCTGTCCTTGCCCTTGGCCTCGTCCTGGCGCTCGATGCGCTGGCGGGATGTATGAATGCGCCCTCCGCCGACCGCATCCTGGTAAACGGACGTATCTGGACGGGCTGGGAGGAACACCCCGAGGTGCAGGCCATCGCCCTGCGCGGCGACCGCATCGTCGCCGTGGGAGCCAACGCAGATATCCGGGAACTGGCGGACCCTTCCACCCGGATTGACGATCTCGAAGGCCGACGCGTCGTTCCCGGCTTCATCGACAGCCACACGCACTTCATCGAGGGAGGGAGTTACCTGCGGGGAATGAATCTGCGTGACACCCGCTCCGAGAAGGAGCTGGCCACGCGACTCGGCAGGCACGCATCGCGGCTTCCTCCGGGACGCTGGATCCAGCACGGCAACTGGGATCACGAGCGCTGGAATCCGGCACGGCTTCCCTCGAAGCACTCAATCGATCGCCTTACACCCGATCACCCCGTGTCCGTGTCACGACTGGACGGCCACATGGTCCTGGTGAACTCGCTCGCCCTTTCGCTGGCGGGCGTCAACAGAGACACGCCGGATCCGCCTGGAGGGCGCATCGATCGCGACGCTTCGGGAGAGCCAACCGGTATTCTCCGGGACACGGCCGTGGATCTGGTGGCGGCGGTCATTCCCACCTCCACTCCGGAAGAAATGGACGAAGCGCTCGTCGCGGCGCTCTCTCACGCCGCCTCTCTCGGAGTGACTTCGATTCACGACAACTCCAGCTTTGCGGATCTGGAGACCTTCCGGCGTGCCCATGTCCGAGGCGCGCTGACGTTGCGCGTTTATGCCCGCACACCGCTGAGCGATTGGAAACGCCTCCTCGACGAAATTCGTCGGCACGGCCGCGGCAACGAGTGGCTCCACCTGGGTGGACTCAAGGGTTTCATGGATGGATCCCTCGGTTCCCACACGGCCTATTTCTTCGAACCGTACGACGACGAACCACAAACCATCGGGTTGCTGCGCGAAGACCTTTTCCCTGTGGATCGCATGTCATCTCAGATCAGGGACGCCAACATGGCCGGCCTGCAGGTCACGGTGCACGCCATCGGTGACCGCGCCAACAGCATGCTTCTGGACATGTTCGAGGAGGCTGAATCTGCGTCCGGCTCGCAGCCTCACCGCCTGCGGATCGAGCACGCCCAGCATCTTCGCGCATCCGACATCCGCCGCTTCGCACCGCAGGGCGTCATCGCCTCCATGCAACCCGCGCACGTCGTCGACGATGGGAGCTGGGCCGAGAAGCGCATCGGCCCCGAGCGCTGCCGGACGACCTACGCTTTCCGCTCCTTGCTTGACAGTGGAGCTCGGCTGGCATTCGGCTCCGACTGGCCAGTGGCTTCTCTGGATCCCATCTGGGGGATCTACTCCGCGGTCACCCGCCGCACCATTGACGGCCGCAACCCCGCCGGCTGGATCGCCGAGGAGAAGATCTCTGTCGGGGAAGCGCTCACCGGTTACACCCGGGATGCTGCCTTCGCCGAATTCGAAGAGCACCGCAAGGGGATTCTGCGTCCTGGATACCTGGCCGACCTGGTCGTTCTGTCCCGTGACATTCTGGCAATTCCCCCCGAAGAGATCTCACAGGTCCAGGCCGAGCTCACGCTGGTCGGAGGATCGACCGTGTTTTCATCTCCCTCCTGGAACAGCGCGCGCCCGGAAACCGTCGCCGCGCCACGCTGAGCCCGCCGGGACTGAAGTCCCGGCTCACGGGCAGATGGTGGAATAGACGTGCCGTGGAGGGAGAAGATGTCAGTGGTGGACGCCGCCGGGATGGCGCTTAAGGTGAACCTCGATATGCAGGCTGGAGGCGACCTCATCAAGCTGCCTGCGCAAATCTTTCTCGCCGACCTGGTTCGGCACGTCCACCTCGATTGACATGCGGTAAATCGGCGTGCCGCTCTGGACCGCTCGCAACAGCTCTCCGGACATGTGCAGGATGCTCGCCCCATTGTTGGCAAGCACGCGCGCAACCCGCGCCACGATCCCCGCCCTGTCGAGGCCGCTCGCCTGCACCTCGTACGAATCCACCCCGTAAGGCTTGCCGCGCATCGGCTCGCCTTCCAGCGGGCGAATGAACACTGTCAGCCGCTTCTCCCATTCCAGCTTCTTGGCTGCGGAAGCGAGGTGCTGCTCGGCATCCGGTATTGTCGAGGATAGCAGCAGAAGCACGGCAAACTCGCTGCCCAGCCTCGACATGCTCGAGTCCTCCAGGTTGCAGTCGGCGCCGTAGATGAACTCGGCCAGGTCGGCGACAATCCCGGCCCGGTCGTGACCAATGGCGGACAGCGAAAACCATTTCCTCATTTGCGTGGCTCCCGTGGGGCGCAGAACGACCCTTGTTGCCTCATTCTATAGCGCTCCCCTCTCCTGACAAAAACCTATCCCCGGCGCTGAGGTGATTTCGGACCCCCGGAAGGGGTCAGCAGGAGAACGTCGCATGCCCTATAGATACACCCACAGCAAGATATCGGCAACCTCTTTATTTACATTACTTGCAGGCGATTTTCTCAGTTCTGGGCTTGACATTTACCAAACACTAAATTAAAAATTAGCTTAGGCTAAAACTTTCCGGGCGCGTAACCCGGTTGCGACCCCGCACTGGATCCCTGAGCGCAGCTCATAGATTCAGTTATGACAGAGGTATCACAGCCATGAGTCGACCACAGCCTTCGAGCTTGCGCAATCGATTGCGCGTGCCTGCGGCAGTTCTGATTGCATGGAGCTTGCTCGTTGTCGCTCCTGGAGTGCAGGCGCATATCGTTCCGCCGGAGAAGTTTCACCCCGTGGCGGAGAGCTATCGCCGGCTCTGCTTCCTATTAAATTTGAACCCGGTACCCTGGGATCTGGTCGAGGCAGACGTGCGCGGTGTTGCGACCGGATACGCCAGCGTCTCGAAGCTGGACGGGCAGACATACCTTGCCGAGGCTTCCAAGGTGATCGCTTCCATGAAAGATCCGCAAGCTTCCGAGCCACCGGATCGCCCGGAGCGGCGTGCAGCCGCACGGCACGTATTCGAGCTCTCCACGCGTGCCGTGGCCGGCACGCTCGCACTGCACCTCAATTCCGCCCGTGCCACGCTTTCCGATTACCGTTCCGCTTCGCGCCAGGTGGAGGAAGCGCGCCAGATCTGGGCCGCGTTCGAGCATGAAGTCCGGTTCACCGATCGGCCCTCTTTCCAGCGGCTGGGACAGTGCTGGCTGAAGCTGTCGGAAGCGCTCGGTAACCCGGGAGTTCTCGGTATCGGCGAGCGGCGGCCGGATCTTGAGACGTTCCGGGAGGAATCGGACGAAATCATCGAATATCTCGACGTCAACTTTGGCGAACGTTTCCACATCCGCCCCAAGAGCCGCCTGGCTCCGCTGCCCGCCCGCAGCGCGACGTTCGACGCAGGTGCGGCAACCCCCGTCAAGCTTCCGCCAGGTAGCAATATCAACAAACAGCTCCCACGCCCGCGCCAGATCCTCAACATGGCGGAGCGGGGAGTCGACGAACACGAGACACCGCTCATCGCTTTGGGCGACATGGCCTTTGACAGCCCGATCATCTTCGGGGAGCCAGCCCGTTCGCTTACGCTGAGCTGCAACAGCTGTCACAACAAGGGTGTCACCAATCCCAATTTTCGCATTCCGGGACTTTCAACCCGTCCGGGAACCCTGGACGTCAGCAACAATTTCTTCGCCCCTCACGCCAATAATGCCCACTTCGCGGCCCTCGACATACCGGACCTCAGGGGCATCCGGTTTACCGCTCCGTACGGTCGCAACGGTCGCTTCGCATCCCTGCGGGAGTTCGTGCGCAACGTCATCATCAATGAGTTCAATGGTCCTGAGCCCGATCCGTTGCTTCTCGATTCCATGGTCGCCTACATACTCGAGTTCGATTTTCTTCCCAATCCGGCTATGAACCCCGACGGTACCTTGAACGGGCAAGCACCCGAGCAGACGAAACGAGGAGAGAAGCTGTTCAACCAGCCCTTCGAGCAGATGGGCGACCGCTCCTGCGCCACCTGCCACATCCCATCGGATCACTTTCTCGACCGGCGCCGGCATGACATTGGATCAGTGATGGGCACCGGCACCGGTTCCAAGGACCGGAATCTCGACACGCCCACCCTGCTGAGCTCTCTGTACACGGCTCCGTACTTCCACGATGGCAGCCAGCCGACACTTGCCTCTGTCGTCGACTGGTTCGACCGCAGATATATCCTCGAGCTGAACGACCGCCAGCGATCCGATCTGACCGCCTACCTCGAGAGTGTCGGGTCCGGCACTGAAGCCTACGAGGATAACGTCTTCACGCTCGAATCGGAGCTGGAGGAATTCAGCTTTTTCCTGTCAACTTACGAATTTCTAAAGAGCCGGAAGAAAACCCAGCTCATCAACATTACGTTCCAGACCATCGCATCGGAACTCCGCGCCCATAAATGGACCCTGCAGAATGTTGAGTACATGTCCGTCCTCGACCGCATGGTTGATCTGATGGATTCAGCTCACGAGGCAAACCGCAGAGGTGATCGGGAAGGGACGGATGCGAGCGTGAGACAGTATCGTGAGATTTACAGCGCCAATGCCGAGTACCTGCAATAAGTGGCCCAGCAGACACAGAGGTCAAGAAAATGAAACGAACCCTGCAGAGACTCATCTGCGCTCTACTCACTCTGATGGTCATTCCTGCAGCGGGCGCAGCAGAAGAGAAGCCGCTCCGCATCGCCTTCATCGCCTATCAAAACCCCGATCAACTCATCGAGGACGTGCGCCCGGTGGTGGCCTACCTCGAGGAGATCCTGCAGGTAAGCGTGAAGCATTTCGCCGCGACCGACTACGCCGGCATCGTCGAAGCATTACGCAACGAGACCGCCGATGTCGGATTCATGGGGCCGCTCCAGTACGTGCTGGCCCACCAGCAGGCAGGTGCCTACCCCATCCTGGGCGAAATCTACAATGGCTCTCCAACGTATGTATCGCGCATCTTTGTCCGCAAGGACAGCGGGATCGAGACGCTGGAGAATTTGCGCGGTAAGACCATCGCTTTTGTCGATCCCATCTCTTCTTCCGGATACATGTACCCCCTGAGGATATTCCGGAAGGCAGAACTCTTCGGGAATAACGAAGACGGACAGACATTCTTCAAGAAGATCTACTTTGCAGGTGGTGACGAGCAGGCGATCCGGGCGGCGCTCAACAACTTCGTGGATGCTGCCGGCATCGGCCAGTACTCGTACAATCTTCTGCGCCCGGAAGAGCGGGATGAGATCAAATTCATAGCGGAATCGGAGAAAATTCCCTCACACTGCGTCGTGGTGCGAAAGGGCCTTGACAAGGGCATCGCGTCGAGATTGCAGGAAGCCCTGCTTGCACTGAACAACGGCCCCCGGCGATCCCTTCTCAAGCAGCTTTATAACGTCGATGGGTACGTCAAGGTCACACACGAAGATTACCTGGAAGTAGAGCGTGTGGCCCGTGACTATGGTTACGTTCGGACTCGATAGACCATGCCGCCCGTCATCCGCCTTCAGGACATTCACGTGTTATTTGGAAACCTGTGTGCCCTGGATGTTGAGATCCTCGAGATCGGCCCCGGAGAACGTGTGTTCCTTCTCGGCCACAGTGGTGCGGGGAAAACCACACTTTCACGACTGATCAAGGGACGCCTGCGCCCGACCTCCGGTACAGTTCGTGTACTGGATTGCGATCCGGCTACCACCGACCCGGCCCGCTCACGCTCGATCCAGCGGCGCACCGCTATGATCGACCAGGAGTTTTACCTGGTGCCCCGCTTGAGCGTGGTAAGCAACGTTCTGCACGGTTGTCTGGGGCGCGTACCCCGCTGGCGGAGCCTTCTGGGCTGGTACACACGAGTGGAGTGGGAAAAGGCGGAGAACATTCTACGGGAGGTCGGCCTCGACGGTCTGGGAGACAGGCGCGTGGATACGCTCTCCGGAGGACAACGACAGCGGGCCGCCATTGCGCGGGCGCTGATGCAGGAAGCGGAAATTATCCTGGCCGACGAGCCCATCTCCAACCTGGATCCGGAGCTGGCAGAAGACGCTCTCGAGCTTCTCGTCGAGTGCGCTGCACGCCGCGGAGTCACCTTGCTGGTCAATCTCCACCAACCCGTTCTCGCCAAACGTTTCGCGAGCCGCCTGGTCGGTTTCGCCAACGGCAAAATGGTCTACGACGGACCACCCGAGGGATTTACCGATCAGGATGCCGAGAAGGTTTACCGGGGATCTCCCCGAAAGCCTTTCCCGCCAAAACAGGGGCCTCATGACTCAACTTCGAAAAACCTGGAAAAGAAAACTACTAATCCAAACATCCGCCTGGTTCGCCGTTAGCATCCTCGTTCTATGGTCACTGTGGTGGTCGGAGTTCGATGTAAAAACTCTAATCAACTCCGGGCCGCGCTTCGCGGAATTCTTTTCCCGGTTGATTCCTCCCGAGTGGAGCGTTACGCAGTTGATCATCCACTCCACCGTGGAGACGGTGATGATCGCGCTCGCCGGGACCGCCCTGGCGGTTCTGGTCGCCCTGCCGCTTGGACTCATGGCGGCTTCCAACATCTCACCGGCGTGGGTTTCCCAACCGACCAAGTGGCTGCTTGGCTTCATCCGCTCTATACCGCTGATCGTCGTGGCCATCCTTTTTGTCACCGCGGTCGGTCTGGGTCCATTCCCGGGAGCGCTCGCCGTAGCGTTTCATTCGATCGGAATGCTCGGCAAGTTTTACGCCGAGGAATTCGAGACGGCCGAACATGGAATCATCAATGCGGTTCGCGGCACCGGAGCGAACTGGGCGCAGACGGTGCGTTACGGCCTCCTGCCACAGGCGGTTCCGCAGGTCGTTGCTTTCACGGTCTATCGCTTCGAGATGAACTTCCGCGATGCAGCTGTACTCGGTCTTGTCGGAGCGGGGGGCATCGGCTACTACATTCAACTCTACGTGCGGGGATTTCAATATGAAAAAGTCGCCGTCCTGTTGATCGTCATCATTGCCGTGGTAACAACCCTCGATCAGCTGACATTCTGGATCCGCAGGTGGGTACGATGAGAAGCGGATTCCCGGACGTCCACGGAAGCCAGCATCCCGACTGGACCCACTGATCCTCCCAGGCCGCCTGTGTCGCCCGCTCAAAGAGACCCGATACCCATGCACCCACATACCTCTGGAATTTTTCGTTCAGCCAGGCTCTGCTTTTCCACTGGTCTTATAGCGCTTCTGGTGGCTCATCCCGGACCGGCCACCGCCCAGGAAGAACCCTCCGAGATGGTGACCGACCGGCCGGATCAGAGCGAATCACCCAATACCGTTCCGGGTGGCTTTACGCAACTCGAAGCCGGCGTGCTGTACGCCCACGACGAGAGGAGTGGCGTGGAGTTCGATGGTTTCGAGATTCCCAGTACCCTCGTGAGGATTGGCCTGGCGGACCGATTCGAACTTCGCGTGGGCTGGGCCGGGTATATATTCGAAGAAGTGGAGGAGGGCGGAATCAAGGCCAAGAACGACGGCGTCGCTGACGGCGAATTGGGCGGCAAGATCGGTCTATGGGGACCTTCACTTTCCTCCCGGAGCGGGAAGTCTGTGAATTCCGCCGGAGGCCTCCTCGTGTCGGTCTCCCTGCCCATCGGCGAGGACAATTTTTCCCGGGATAGCTACGATCCGGGCATCAGGCTGGCTGTGGAACATGGGCTGGCTGAGGAGCTCAGCCTCAGTTACAACCTGGGATTGCAATGGCTGACGCTGCCGGACGAGAGAGGATTCGATCGAGATACCGGCTCCGATTTCATCTACACCCTTACGCTCGGGTTTGGAAACGTCGCCTCAAAGACTCGGCTCGGCGCCTTCGTCGAGATGTTTGGTGCGATACCCGCGAGTGCGTCCGGCACCCCCAGACATTCCTTCGACGGCGGGTTCACCTATCTTATCCGTCCCAGCCTGCAGTTCGATGCCTTCGGAGGGGTTGGGCTCTCCGATGCTGCCGTCGATTGGTTTATCGGATCCGGGCTGTCGGTCCGCTTCCCACGCTGAATGCGAACCCCTCCGTGCCCTGTGGCACGGGCACACGTGTCCTTGACTCGCCCCCCCGGGGTCGGGGAAACTGCGCGTTATGAGACCCCAAAGGGTGCTTCCGATTGCGGCCGCCCTTGCCATTCTGTCCGGATCCTGCGGGCCTCAACCTCCGGGACCAGATCCCGAGGAGCAACTCCTCGGCAGCCTCGATCCCGGCCACGCCCTGGAGGAGATCCGCCGCTTCTCGAAGGCAGTACAGACTCCATCCGGACTGGGTGCGGGAACGGCGGCCGCCGGCACCGAACAAGAGGAGGTGCTCGCGGCTCACGTGGAGGAGAAGTTCCGTTCGCACGGTCTCGACGTCAGCCGTCACACGTATCCGGTCAGGGTCTATAGCTACGGCCCCGCCGAGGTTTCGGTGGCTGGAGAACGTCTCCCCGCTGTGATCCTGTATGGCAGTCCCGGAATCTACGGCACGCGCGACGGGCGCAGGTACCGGCGTGGGAACTGGGGGGGTAATAAGGTATTGCGAGCCAGGCTCGCCTACGGCGGCCGGGGAACCCGGGAAGACATCGCAGCTGCTGGGAACGTCAACGGAAAGATTCTTCTGCTGCTACGTCACGACACAGACGCAGGATGGCCTTCTCTGGCGGCGTTCGAGGCGGCAGCACAGGGTGCGGCGGCGGTTATCTTCTTCGGAGTGGAAGGCGAAGGAAGCCTAATCGAGGACGCACTGCGCCAGGACAGCCTGCTTGGATCCAACAGGATACCCGCGTTCTCCATCCGGCGCTCCGACGGCGAGCGTCTCCGGGAGGAACTCGCGCGCCGCCCCATGGAAGCGGAGCTGTCCTGCGAAGCCAAGGAGCATAACGGCCGCTCGGTCAACGTGCTGGGAGAGCTTCGCGGATCCCGCTTCCCGGAAGAACGTATCATAGTCAGCGCCCACATCGATCGCTGGTTCGAGGGCTGTCAGGACAACGCTTCCGGTGTCGGTGGCATGCTGGAACTGGTGCGCGCCATTGCCGGGCGTGGTACACCCCAGCGCACGTTTTTGTTCATCGGCGTGGGATCTGAGGAAGCGGGCGGTGTAAATACGATCGATGAGTGGCTCACAGGCTCGTACGCGCTGGTCAAGGATAAACCCGAACTGTTTCAGAGTGCCGCTTTCGTCCTGAACCTCGACGGTCTCGGCTGGAAAGGTGAGCGCGGCTCCCTCAACGTGTCGCCCGAGGGAGAACCGTTCGCGAGAGCGTTACTTGCGACTCTCGGCCTCGAAGCTCGAGTCAGAATTGTTCCGCGCATCAGCACCTGGGTGGACGCCTGGTCCTATTCATCGGTGGCGGGCGCGACCACAATGTTCAATGGATGGGAAAACGATTACGACCAGTACTATCACACCGATCACGACGTGTGCAAAGACGAGCTTCTGACCAACCTGGAAACCGATCTGCGCCTCAATCTGCTCGCTCTGGGAAAACTCGATCGTGGCGACAGCCCGCCCATCGATCTCGCCTCGCTCGCTTCGTGGATCAGGCGCAGCTACAGGAAAGATGCCGCACGCGTTCCGGAGGCATCGTTCGCAGCGTTCCATACCGCTCTGTCGGAGTTCGAGGTTGCCGCCACGCAGAATGCTCATCGCCTGGAGACCGCGCGCTCGGCTGGCGACGAGATACTTGCCAAACAGAATTTGAAACTCATGGGGGTGCGTAACGGGCTGATCCCCGCGCTGATAGCCACAGGGGAATATGTGGCGGAAACTCGCACTTACCGTTACTCGGTCGATGCCGAGAGGCTGGCGAACATCCTCTCGGCGCTCCCGAGCGCCGATGCGGACGAAAGGACGGCCCGTGACGCTCTCACCAAGGTGATTGAGATTATGGAGGCGGGTGATGATTTCCAGGACGCCGGCCCCGCGCCATCGTGGACCTTCCAGTTCTCGCGAGCCATGCTGCAACGCTACAAGCGCATGTCGGATCAAAACCGCACCTGGAGCCGGGAGCACGGCCAGATGATGGAATCGATCAGTCTCGAGGTTCTGGATCTTCACCAGCAGCTCCGGCGCGCGCTCAACTCCAAGAAGACCGTCTGGAGCTTCGACGCCGCGGGCGCGGCCAGGAAGACGGGTGATCTCCGCTCCAGGACAGTCGCGCGTCTGGAGGCAGGTCTTGCCGGAGTGACGGAAGCCCTGCAGAGCGCCACCCGGCGCCTCCACGCGCAGGATTGATCGTCTATTGCAGGAAGGGTAGCTTCGCCAGAACACACTTCAGGTGCTGACCGGCAGCGGCAATGTCGAAGTTGCTGATGTAAAAGTTTCGCACCCCCAGCCCCCAGAGAGCCTGGACGCTCTGAGAGCAGATCGTATCGGCATCCAGGCCGTTCTCTCCAAAGTCCCGCAGCAACCCCTTTTCGGGCACCGGAAGAAACCTGCTCAGGGTCTCCAGCGTACGCTGGTTTGCGCTGCGGTAATAGAACACCCCGAAAATTCCCGGGATCGACACCCCGCGGCGCCGTGTTTCCTCCAGGAACTCGCGCACCTGCTCGAGATCGTAGTGCGAGACCACCTGTGTCAGGTAGAAGTCAGCGCAAAAATCCCCTCGGGCAAGAAATTCCACCTGCTGAGCCGGATCGCGTAGAGGATTGATCCAGCCACCCAGCAGCAGATCTGGAAAGCGCTGCCTGATGCGATGGCGCAGTTCGAGGGCATGCTCGACGCAGCGCGGGATGCCGTCATGGCGATCTCCTCCCAGAACAACCAGCGTCCGGAACCCTTCTTCAAGAGCGCGACCCGGATAGCTCAGGCAATATTCGAGCGGGTGTTTGGCCGTGAGGAACTGGATGAGGTGTGATCTGTTGACGTCCGGCCCGAGGTTGACGACGAGGTGGCGGAGATTTTCCTCTTCCTCCCTACCGACAGCGCGATCGGTCATGAATATGTACCGGCCCTGGAGTGTAAGCCTCCGCAGAGTATGGTAGGTATCGATCCAGGAGTCCATGCCGGCTGAAGCCGAGAGCACCATGCGCGGGGGACGCAGCTCGACTCCCAGAAACGGCTCCTCGCCGTGCAGATGATCCAGGAGTTGATCGGAATTCTTCATGCGCGGATCCCGGGACCATATGCGTTTTTCCGGCAGCCGATCCACAGGATCACCGGTCCCAGGTGGCGGATCAAAAAGATCCGGTTCAGGAACAGGTAAAGGCTCCGCAGCGATCGTCCCAGTACAGAAGATCGCTCCACCCGTACCTTCATGTTTCCCTCCAGCCAGAGCCGGCCTTCACGGTTCAGATGAAAAGTCTCATAACGCTCCTCGCTGAGGAGCCCTCGCGCGATCCGTCGAAGCACAGGAGCCGGAATGCGCCAGGTATCGAGACATTTCCCGGCCTTCCAGGATGCTTCGTCCGGGCCTCGAAATTCCCTGCGCCGGAAGGCGGATGCCCTCCGGGCCGGCGGCATTCGCCAGGACTGGATCATGCCGCGAACGAGCGCGATTCGCCAGCGAGGCGGAAAGAGCGCGTTCACGGTGAACAGCAGGAGTCGGCCTCCGGACATGAGGATGCGTCTCGCCTCCTGAAGCGAAGCCCCGGGATCATCCAGATGTTCCAGCGTGGTGTAGTGCGTCACGACATCGAACGCTCCATCACGGAACGGGAGATGGTTGGCATCCCCCACGACAAACCGGCAACCCACCGCCCCGTAACGCCGGGCCAGGTCCTGCCCCACGCGGGCGCCCTCCAGCGAAATGTCGAGCCCGATGGTTTCAACACCACGCACCGCCGCGAGCACGCAAAGCAGGCCGGCTCCCGATCCGACATCGAGAAGACAGCCCCTGTCGGGTATCTGATCCAGGGCCGGCGGCGGCTTGCGCCATTCCCCGAGCGCCTTCTCGTGCAGGCGCCGGAAATATCCCGGTGTCTGTCTGTAGAACGCTGTCCAGGGGTCAGGAGCGTTCGACGGTCCGGGCGTTGCACTGGTCTGGCTCATTGACTTGGCTCCCGGCAGAAGGGTACTCTTTTTTGTCCAGTTTTCATCAATCACCAGGCAAGAAACCCAGGTCGACCCGATCGGCGTAAGGAAGGGAGGCTGTTTCTCATGTCACGCGTGTATGACGCAGTCATCATCGGTGGAGGCCATAACGGCCTGGTCACGGCGGCCTACCTTGCCGGCCGCGGCCTCACCCCGCTGGTTCTCGAGCGGCGGCCGTTCGTGGGCGGCGCCTGCGTAACCGAGGAGATCTGGCCCGGTTACAAAGTCTCCACGGCGGCCTACGTCAGCAGCCTCCTGCGCCGCGAAGTCATCAACGATCTCAACCTCAAGAAGCACGGGCTCAAGATATACCCGCAGGACCCGCCCTATTTCCAGATCTATCCCGACGGCCGCAGCCTCATGATCTGGAACGACTACAAGAAGACATACGAGGAGATTCGCAAGTTTTCCAAGAAAGACGCGGACGTCTTCGAAGAGTACGAATCAACTCTCAACCGGCTTGCGGAGTTCATCGAGCCGCTCATGCTGACCACTCCCCCCAATCCGACCTCATCGCGTGTGCGCGACCTGTGGAGCCTGCTCAGCATGGCGCGCATGGCCCGCGGCCTGAAGGAGGACCTGTACGCCGAGGTCGAGGTCATGGTCACCAGCGCCAAGGAGTTCCTGGACTCCTGGTTTGAATCGGAAGAGCTGAAGGCTCTGCTGTGCGGACAGGCGGTCATCGGCACTCTCGCCGGTCCGCGTACACCGGGAACCGCGTACGTTCTTTTCCATCATGTCATGGGCGAGGTGGACGGCATGCGCGGCTGCTGGGGTGTGGTGCGGGGCGGAATGGGACAAATCTCCGAGTGCATTGCCAGCGAAGCCCGGGCGCGGGGCGCAGAGATCCGCTGCGACGCCCACGTCGAGAGGATCCTGATCAAGAACGGCCGCACCACCGGCGTGGCGCTGAAGAGCGGCGAGGAAATCAAAGCGAAGGTCGTCGTTTCCAACGCCGATCCAAAGATCACCTTCCTCCGGCTAATGGACCCCAAGAACGACCTCCCGGGAGATTTCGTCCGGCGCATCGAACGGTTTAAGATCGATGGTTCCTCAGTCAAGGTGAACTACGCACTGGGTGAGCTGCCGAACTTCACTTCACTCCCCGGAACCACTCTGGGACCGCAGCACACGGGAACCATCGATCTGTGCCCCACGATGGATTACATGGAGCGGGCCTTCGACGAGGCCAAGTACGGCCGCTGGTCCTCGGAGCCGTACGTGGAGGCGGTCATTCCTACCGCTTACGATGACTCGATCGCCCCTCCGGGGAAGCACATCATGACCACCTTCTGCCAGTTCGGACCCTACGACCTGGTCGAGGGGACCTGGGACACCGAGAAGGAGAAGTTCGGTGACCGGGTCACGGAAATCATCACCCGCTATGCTCCGAACTTCAAGAACTCGATCCTGCACCGGCAGGTGGTCAGCCCGCTCGACCTGGAGCGCGACTTCTCGCTCACGAGGGGCAATATTTTCCAGGGGAACATGGGCCTGGATCAGCTCTTCTTC
>CBEVTG010000008.1:0-13685 GCA_965552745.1 uncultured bacterium | reverse complement strand
ATGAAGCCGGCGCGCCGTCGGCGCCGCCTCCCGCAGAGCCAGCCCGGCCATCCGCTGCACCACCTCGCGCGGAGCCAGTCGCGGCACCTGCCCCCGCGCCGGTTCAGGAGAGCCCGGCCATTGCTTCAGCGCCGCAGGGCGGCGCTGCTTCCCCAGCCGGACCGCAGAGCCAGGCGACGGTACAGGGCGGACTCAAGAAGCCCCGGGATGGAATCAATACGGAGACGCTGGCGGAACTCTACGTCCGCCAGGGGTTCATCGAGCGTGCGATGGACGTCTACCGCTGCATTCTGAGCCACGAGCCGGAAAACCGTGATATTCAGCGGCGTCTCCGCGAGCTCGAGCCGATGGTGCTCAAGAAGGAGCGCGTGGAGGCGCCTGTTCCGCCACCGAGCGCCCCGCTCCTGAGCACACCTCCAGCGGCGCAGGACCCGGCAGGTACGGTCAAGCGGCTGGAACGCTGGCTCAAGGCTATCCAGGCGGGGCGGCCATGAGGGTGGTGAGCGGACCTCCGGCCATGGGCACCGTCCTGGAGGACATGGTGAAGGGGCTCAAGCACATCACCGCGGCGGCGGTCGTGGGATTTGACGGCATGGTGATCGACCAGCGCACCACGGAGCCAGGCCTCAACCTGGATTTGATTTCGGTCGGACACACGTCCCTCATCAAGCAGGCCGTTACCTTTCTGCGAGACTCGAACGGCGGCGAACCGGCGGAGTTGATCGTGACCACGAGCCGGCAAATGCTCGTTGCGCGCCTCATCGCGAAGCAGTATTTCCTGCTGATCATCCTGCGCCCCGAAGCCAGCCTCGGACAGGCACGTCACGCGGCCCGTCGCGCCGGGCCCGTGCTCGAAGCCGAGTTGCGCTAGAGCGGGAACTCAGCGCCCGCACATCCATAAAGGGGCTTCTCCCAGGCTCCGACCCGTTCCGGAGATGGATCTCATGAAGACGAAAGACTTGATTGAATTGATGGATTACATCTCGCGCAGCAATTTTGTAGAATGCGAAATTGAACAGGAAGGCCTCAAACTACGACTGGTAAAGGCGAGCCCGCGCAAGCGGTCGCGGGAGCTGGTTTCGGAGCCTGCTATTCCGGGTGTGGTGCAGGTGGTGCCCTCCGGGCCCGCCGTCGGTTTGCCGGCGAGAGGGCCCGCTCCCGCCCCGGCACCCACTGAAGCAGGGCTCGTTGAGGTGCGTTCTCCGATGGTTGGAACCTTCTACCGCCGACCCTCACCCGAGGCGCCCGCGTTCGTGGAGCCCGGCCAGCAGGTACGCAAGGGGGCCGTGCTGTGCATCGTGGAAGCCATGAAGCTCATGAACGAGATCGAGTCCGAGGTGGACGGAGAAATCGTCGAGGTGCTGGTCGAGAACGGCCAGCCTGTGGAATACGGCGAGGCGCTTTTCCGAGTACGGCCCGAGGCGTCGGCCTGATCAAGTGTTCAAGAAAATCCTGATCGCCAACCGTGGCGAGATTGCGCTACGCATCATCTGGGCCTGCCGCGAGTTGGGCATCAGCACGGTGGCCGTCTATTCCGAGGCGGACGCCCACTCGTTGCACGTGAAGTTCGCCGACGAGGATGTCTGCGTCGGGCCGGCACGGGCCGGTGATTCTTACCTGAACATCAGCAGCATTATGTCGGCAGCCGAGATCACGGGCGCCGACGCCGTCCACCCCGGCTACGGTTTTCTGTCGGAATCGGCTCACTTCGCAGAAGTCTGTGAGGCTTGCCACCTGACCTTCATCGGTCCCAGCCCCGAGGTCCTGCGCCTTGTGGGTGACAAGGCGCGGGCCCGGCAGACGGTGACCGCGGGCGGTGTGCCCGTGCTGCCGGGCAGCGAGGGCCCTCTGGCACCCGGAGAGGAGTTGGAGCGCGTCGCGGAAGAGATCGGGTACCCTCTCATCATCAAGGCGACAGCCGGCGGTGGCGGCAAGGGAATGCGTGTGGTGCGTTCGTTCGAGGACCTGGCGTCGGCCATGTCGGTGGCACGGCAGGAGGCCGGAGCTTCCTTTGCGGACGATCGTGTGTACGTCGAGAAGTTTCTGGAGGATCCGCGCCACGTGGAGTTCCAGATCCTGGCCGACAAGCACGGTAACCAGATCCACCTCGGTGAGCGGGAGTGCTCCATCCAGAGGCGGCACCAGAAGATCATAGAAGAATCGCCCTCCACCGCGCTGACCCCGTCCCTGCGCGAGGCCATGGCGGCGGCGGCCATCAGTACCGCCCGGGCTTCCCGCTACACGAACGCCGGTACGGTCGAGTTTCTTCTGGAACGGGACGGAAGCTTCTACTTCATAGAGATGAACGCGCGCATCCAGGTCGAGCACCCGGTCACGGAGATGGTCACCGGTATCGACCTGATCAAGGAGCAGATTCGTATCGCCGCTGGAGAGTCTCTGGGCTACTCTCAGCGTCAGGTGAAATGGAGGGGGCACAGCATCGAGTGTCGAATCAACGCCGAGTGTCCAGATACCTTCGTGCCTTCTCCCGGGTTGATCACCTCTTTTCACCTGCCGGGCGGGCCGGGAGTGCGCGTCGATACTGCGGCCCATTCACAGTTGACCGTTTCTCCCTACTACGATTCAATGATTGCCAAGCTGATCACCTACGGCAACGATCGCGCCGAAGCCATATTCCGCATGCGGCGTTCCCTGGAGGTCATGGTCGTGGAGGGAATCAAGACCAATATCCCGCTTCACCTGCGGATCCTCAACGATCCGGACTTCCTGATCGGCCGGCTCTCGACCGGCTACCTCGATCGCCTCCTGTCATCGGGGGATACGAACTCGCCCGGAAAGGCAGCCGGTGCCGCGGGATCGGCCTAGGCGACGTCCGTGCAGCCGCGCCGCCGTCTGCCCTCATCCATCTACCCGATCACGGATCCGGCGCAGGCTGGCACCCCGTCGCATGCGGCTCTGACGCGCGCACTCTTGAGGGGAGGGGCGCGCTGGTTGCAACTGCGTGACAAGAGCCGCACCGCATCCGAGCTGGTGGAAGATTTCCGCCGCGCCTGTCGCGAGGCCCGCAAACGCGGCGCCTTTGCGATCGTCAATGATAGAGTGGATCTGGCGCTGGCGGCCGGCGCTGCGGGGGTGCACGTAGGAGAGGAAGATCTTCCCGCGGAGGAAGCGCGTCGCCTCCTCGGCCCCACGGCGCTGATTGGGGTGTCGACGCACAGTGTTTCTGCGGCCGAGCGGGCATCGCGCCTGCCCGTTGACTACGTGGCCCTGGGGCCGATCTACCGGAGTCCCAGCAAGCCTGGGACGCACCGCACCCTCGGACTCGAGCTGCTGCGCCGCGCGCGCACGAAAGTGGCCGTGCCCCTGGTGGCGATCGGCGGAATAAACGCTGAGCGCCTGGCAGAGGTACTTCGCGCTGGAGCCGATGCGGCGGCGATCATCTCCGACGTGTGCTCGGCGCCGGAAGGGGCGGAGGCGCGCGTCAGGGCTTTAATCCGGGAAGCCCGTCGCGTGGTGGCGCAGCGGCCTCTCAGGGGGCGCCACTTATTCCTGGTGGGGTTCATGGGGGCCGGCAAGTCGAGCGTAGGGCCTGTCGTGGCCCGGGCTCTGTGCCGGCCTTTCATCGATCTGGATCGCGAGATCGAGCGCTCTGCCGGCATGCGGATCGCGGACCTGTTCGATCGCCGTGGCGAGGCGCACTTCCGCCTCCTCGAACGCCGTACGCTTTCCCGCGTGAGCCGCGGCCGTGAGGCGGTGATCGCTCTGGGGGGCGGAGCCCTCGGAGAGCCCTCCAGTGCCCGGTGCGTACGCCGGACGGGCCGGAGCGTGTGGCTGCACGCGTCGTTCGAGACGCTCCAGCGGCGTTGCCGGGTTTCGGGGGCGCCTGAGCGGCCATTGTTGCGCGCTCGGGGACTCAGCCGGCGGTTGTACCGGGCCCGGCAGGCGCTTTATTCGAAATCAGATTTCAGGGTTTCCACCGCGCGGCTCGATGAAGAAACGGTGGCGGCCCGGATTCTTGCATGGGTGAAGAGGAGAGAAAGATGAAGGTGCTCGTCCTGAGCGACATCCACGGGAACCTCGAGGCGCTGAGCGCGGTCCTCGCCGATGCCCATCCACGGGGATGGGATCAGGTCTGGTTTCTGGGAGACCTGGTCGGATACGGGGCGGATCCTGAAGCCACCGTTCAGGAGCTACGCGCGCTGAATCCCGGGTTCGTGGTTCGGGGCAACCACGACAAGGTGATCTGCGGACTCGAATCGGCCATCGGGTTCAACAGCGCCGCGCGGACCGCGGTGGAATGGACCCAGAGCGCCCTGAGTGAAGACAGCCTCGCCTATCTGCGTGCCCTGCCGGAGGGGCCGGCGGTGGCGGCACCGGGAGTCTGGGTGGCACACGGCACCCCGCTCGATGAGGACGAGTATTTGCTGGACGAGAAAGCGGCCTCCAGACAGTTCGATGCATGCGATTTCAACCTTTGCTTCATTGGCCACAGCCACATCGCCTGCGTCTTCAGCCTGCGCGCGGGGCGCATCGACCGCCATGTGCCACCCCCGGCGGACAGTCTCAAGCTCTGGCCGGGCGAGCGGCACCTTTTCAACCCCGGATCGGTCGGGCAGCCGCGGGACCGGGATCCCCGCGCCGCCTACGCCATTCTGGACACGGAGGGCGGCCAGGTGGAGCACTACCGCGTCAGCTCCGATATCGCTGCCGCCTCGCAGAAGATCCTCCAGGCGAACCTTCCGCCCATGCTTGCCCGGCGCCTCGAGACCGGCGTCTAACCCTTCCAGTACCTACCTGCACGACACCTTGCCGCTAACTGGCGTTGCCTGCGAAAGCGGTGTCTCGAAGTATGGGTGCGGCCCGGCTCCGTTCAGTTGCCGGGAGTGACGCCTGTGGAGCCGGGTGAGGGACTCAGGGGCGGGTGAGGCGACAGTAGAGGAGGCGCCACAGGGCGGCCAGGCCGTCGCGCCAGCCGACCTTCTTGCCTTCGCAGTACCCCCGCCCTCTGTACAGGATCGGCACCTCGAAGACCCGGTACCCCCTCTGGAACAGACGGGCCGTCACCTCCGGTTCTATGTCGAAGGCCTCCGCCCGGAGCCGCAAGGTGCGGATGACGTCGCCCCGGAAGGCCTTGGCGCCGGTCTCCATGTCGGTGAGGTTCGTGTCGAACAGGACGTTGGTGAGCAGGGTCAGGAAGCGGTTAGCAGCGTAGTGCCAGAAGAGAAAGACCCGGTGGGAGCCGAGGAACCGCGATCCGTAAACCGCATCGGCCCCGTGCTCGAGCAGCGGCTCCAGGAGAACCGAATAGTTCCTGGGGGGGTACTCCAGATCCGCGTCCTGAAAAATGACCGCCTCGCCCCGTGTCTTTGGCAGAGCGCGCCTCAGAGCGGCCCCCTTTCCCCGGCGCCGGTCCTGGACCAGGAGGCGGATCCCGTCTTTGCCCTCCATCTCCCTCAGGATTTCCCGGGTGCCATCGTCCGAAGCATCGTCGACGACCAGGAGTTCCTTTTCGTATGGCTCTGCTACCACTTGTTCCAGAATTTCACGGATAGTGTCGGCCTCGTTGTAAACGGGGATGATCACGCTCAACAGCAATCGAAGATTCCTCCAGCCGGTCCCCAGCTTGAACCCGCCTGTCCGGGAAATATATTTGCTTCCTGGGTCGAATTGGCCCAGGCATGGCGCCTCCGGGCCCTTTCTTGACAGGTGTGGGAGCGGAACCAATATTACACCGAGTTTGAGAGCGCACACTTGCTTGATTCACAAGGACTTAGAGCGAAAACCTTCGGAGCGGTGAGGTTGGCACAATCATGGCGATGAAACTCGGCGAGCTGCTGGTCAAGGCCGGCCTGGTCACTGACGATCAGGTGAAGCAGGCCCTCGAGCGGCAGAAAACGGATGGGGGGAAACTCGGCTCGAATCTGGTCAAGCTCAACTTCGTCAAGGAAGGCGAGATCACCAAGGTGCTGTCGCAGCAGTTCGGGGTGCCAGCCGTCGAGCTCTCCGACTATGAGATCGACGACACCGTCGTCAAGCTCGTGCCCTCAGAAGTAGCCCAGAAATACATGATCATGCCCGTCAACCGGCACGGTGCCACCATCACCATCGCCATGGTCGATCCAACGAACGTGTTCGCCATGGACGACATCAAGTTCATGACCGGATACAACGTTGAGCCCGTGGTGGCGGCGGAATCCTCGATCAAGGAAGCCATCGACCGGTATTACGGTTCTTCCCACGCGCTCGAGCTCAAGAAGGTGATGGACGAGATGGCCGATATCGGCCAAAGCGCCGAGGATGCCAACCTCGAGGTCATGGACGAGGACGAGGACATTGACATACAGAAACTGGCGGCCTCGACGGAGGAGGCGCCGGTCGTCAAGCTCGTCAACCTGATCCTCACTGACTCGATCAAGCGGGGGGCCAGTGACATCCACATCGAGCCGTACGAGAAAGATTTCCGTGTGCGCTTTCGAATCGACGGGGTTCTGTACGAAATCATGAATCCGCCGTTGAAGCTTCGTGACGCGATCACTTCCCGTATCAAGATCAGGGCCAAACTCGACATCTCCGAGAAGCGCCTTCCGCAGGATGGCCGCATCAAGATCAAGATGAAGCTCAGCGGCAAGAACAAGGAGATGGATTATCGCGTCAGCTGCCTGCCGACGCTGTTCGGCGAAAAGATCGTGCTCCGGCTTCTCGACAAAGACAAGTTGATGCTGGACATGACCAAGCTGGGTTTCGAGCTGGAATCGTTCAAAAAGTTCGAGCGCGCGATATTCCGTCCCTACGGCATGGTTCTGGTCACCGGCCCGACGGGAAGCGGCAAGACGAACACCCTCTATTCCTCCATCTCCCGCGTCAACACGCCGGAGACGAACATCATGACCGCTGAAGATCCCGTGGAGTTCAACCTTCACGGAATCAATCAGGTGCAGATGAAGGAGTCAATCGGTCTGAACTTTGCCGCGGCCCTGCGTTCCTTCCTTCGACAGGATCCGAATATCGTTCTGGTGGGTGAGATCCGTGACTTCGAGACCGCGGAGATCGCAGTCAAGGCGGCCCTGACGGGACACCTCGTGCTCTCGACTCTACACACCAACGACGCCCCCAGCACCATCAACCGCCTCATGAACATGGGCATCGAGCCTTTCCTGGTCGCCACCTCGGTCCACCTGATTTGCGCTCAGCGTCTCATCCGACGCGTGTGCAAGGAGTGCAAGGAGGAGGTCAAGGTGCCGCCCCAGGCACTGATCGACATCGGTTTTGGTGAGACGGAAGCCCCGAAGATCAAGATCTACAAAGGGCGGGGCTGCCAGACCTGCAACAACACGGGTTACAAGGGCCGCGTGGGCGTCTACGAGGTCATGGAGATCTCCGAGGGACTGCGCGAGCTGGTGCTCACCGGTGCCTCCACCCTCGAGCTCAAGAGCAAGGCCGTAGAAGACGGGATGCTCACCCTGCGTGGCAGCGGATTGCAGAAGCTGCGTGAAGGATCGACGACGATCGAAGAGGTTGTGCGCGAGACCGTCATATGAGTTCCGTGATCCCCCCGGCGGTATAGGAGACAAGTGAATGCCAGTGACGCTGCATCAACTACTGAAAACCCTGATCGAACAGGGGGGGACTGACCTGCACGTCACCACCAACTCCCCGCCGCAGATTCGTATCGACGGAAAGCTCGTTCCCCTGCAGCTGCCGCCGCTCACTCCCGTAGATACCAAGCAGCTCGTCTACAGCGTGCTCACAGACAACCAGAAGCACCGCTTCGAGGAGACCCTGGAGCTCGACTTCTCGTTCGGTGTGAAGGGGCTGGCTCGCTTCCGTGCAAATATCTTCAACCAGCGCGGAGCGGTGGCGGCCGCCTTCCGTACGATTCCGTATGAGATCAAGAGCTTCAAGGAACTGGGTCTGCCCGATGTGATCGGGGCGATCACCGAAAAACCCCGCGGCCTGGTCCTGGTCACGGGCCCAACGGGAAGCGGAAAGTCGACGACCCTCGCCGCCATGATCGACAAAGTCAACTCCGAGCGACAGGAGCACATCATCACCATCGAGGATCCTGTCGAATACCTGCATGGGCACAAGAAATGCCTCGTCAATCAGCGCGAACTTTTCGCCGACACACATTCATTCGCGAACGCGCTCAAATCAGCCCTTCGTGAGGATCCCGATGTGGTGCTCATTGGAGAAATGCGAGACCTGGAGACCATTGAATCGGCGCTTCGTATCGCCGAGACAGGACACTTGACGTTCGCTACGCTGCATACGAACTCCGCGGCACAGACGATTAACCGTATCATCGACGTATTCCCGGCCCACCAGCAGCCTCAAATTCGCGCCCAGCTTTCGTTTGTGATCGAAGGCATCATGTGTCAATCGCTCTTACCGCGTGCGAACGGTCGGGGACGGGCACTCTGTCTGGAGATCCTGGTGCCGACACCTGCGGTGCGGAATCTGATCCGGGAAGACAAGATTCACCAGATCTATTCAGCCATGCAGACGGGCCAGGCCGGCAGCGGAATGCAGACCTTCAACCAGGCCCTCGCGACGCTTTACTTCAAGAAGATGATCAGTCTGGAAACGGCTTTGAGTTACTCGTCAAACTCGGACGAACTGCAGGACATGCTCAACCGTGGTTCGGGATCCCTAAATCCGGGGATGCAAAAGTCGGGCATGCGCCCTCCTGTGGCGGGACGCCGCTAAGATGGATCAAGGAGAATAGCCGATGGCAACCTTTGCCTGGAAAGGTAAGAACCGGGGCGGTGCCCTACAGGAAGGGGTTCTGCAGGCTAACAACAAGGATGCTGTGATCGCCACCCTGCGGCGGCAGCAGATCATCGTCACGGCCGTCACCGAGAAGGGAAAGGAGTTCGCCCTTCCGAAGTTCGGTGGTGGCGTATCTCAGAAAGAGATCGCCATCTTCACCCGTCAGTTTTCGGTCATGATCGACGCCGGCCTGCCGCTCGTGCAGTGCCTCGAGATTCTGGCCAGCCAGCAGGATAACCGCGCCTTCCAGAAGGTTTTGTTCGCAGTTCGACAGGATGTTGAGTCGGGTTCCACGCTCGCCGACGCCCTGCGCAAGCACCCCAAGGTCTTCAGCAACCTTTTCGCCAACATGGTGCAAGCCGGTGAGACCGGGGGTATCCTCGATACCATTCTACAGAGGCTCTCGACGTACATCGAAAAGGCCGTAAAGCTGAAATCCTCGGTGCGTTCGGCCAGCATCTACCCCGTCGCCGTTATCACCATAGCTGTCGGCGTCGTCACCCTCATTCTGTGGAAGGTCATCCCCACGTTCGCCACCCTGTTCGAAGGTCTTGGCGCTACGCTGCCGCTGCCGACCCGGGTGGTGATCGCGGCCAGCAACTTCCTGGGCCGATACATGTGGTTGCTCGTCATTGGCGGCATCAGCGGCACCATCATGTTTAACCGCTACTACAAGACGGATCAGGGTGAGCACGTCATCGACGGCTCGATCCTGCGTATGCCTATACTCGGTACTCTCATGCGCAAGATTGCCGTGGCGCGCTTCTGCCGCACCCTGTCGACACTCCTCGCGAGCGGTGTGCCCATCCTCGAGAGCCTCGAGATCACTGCCAAGACGGCCGGTAACATCATCGTGTCGGATGCCATCATGGTAACCCGCAAGAGCATCGAGGAAGGTAAGACCATTTCCGATCCTCTGCGTGAGACCGGAGTGTTTCCGCCCATGGTCGTACAGATGATCTCGGTCGGTGAACAGACCGGAGCTCTCGACGCCATGCTCAGCAAGATCGCGGATTTCTATGAGGACGAGGTCGATGAGGGCGTGGCTAACCTGCTGACATTGATGGAGCCGATCATGATCTCGTTCCTGGGTGTGGTCATCGGCGGCATCGTGATCGCCATGTACCTACCGCTGTTCACCCTCATCAGCCAGATCGGCTGAGCCGGGGACCAATCCGAACGGGCCGATCCAGCGGCCCCAGGCGCAGCGTTGACCATGTCCGAGCGAGAGTTCGAGCGCCACCTCCTGCTGATGATGGTCGTGCGGGTGGTGGTCTCCACCACGCTTCTGATCGCCGCTTTCGTGGTGGAGCTGATCTTCCGCCCGGTCCTCTCTCTCTACCCGCTGTTCCTCCTCACCGCCGCGATCTACATCCTGAGCGCGGCGTACGGCATTGCCTACCCCTGGTTGCGCCACAGCCGCGCCTTCGTCTACCTCCAGATCCTGGGGGATCTGGCCGTCACCACGATCTTCGTCTACATCAGCGGAGGCGCCGAGAGCTCGTTTTCGTTCCTCTACGTCCTGTCTGTGGTCGTAGCGGCGATCTTTTTGGAGCGACGGGGAGCATTGCTGGCCGCGTCTCTGTCCTGGATCGTCTATGCGGGCATGGTCGTGCTGCTGATGTACGGCTGGCTGGAGGGGTATCCCTCACGGCCCGATCCGTTTTCTGCGACTGACAGGCTGCGCATCTATTACTCGCTGGCGGTGCATTTCGTGGGCTTTTACTGTGCGGCTCTGGCGATGTCGTATCTCACGGAGCGCAACCGACTGACCGGGCGCGAGCTGGAACGACACCGTTTCGAGCTTGCCGCTCTGCAGGTACTCAACAGCAACATCCTGCGGAGCATCCCCAGCGGCATCCTGGCCACCGATCTGCATGGGCGGGTGCGTTTTGCCAATCCACCGGGAGCGGAAATCCTGGGACGTACGCAGGAGGAGCTGCGGGGCGCAAGCTTCTGCGATCTTTTGGACGAGGATCCGGGCTTTGTGGGGCGACTCCGCACACAGATCGAAAACCGACACCGTCTGAGATATGAGAAAGACTATAATAACGCGCTCGGGCAGCGCCTCACCCTCGGCTTCTCGGCGTCTCTTCTGCTCAACCCGGAAGGCCAGCCCGAAGGGTTCATCTTCTCGTTTCAGGATCTCAGCGAAGTGCGCGCCCTGGAGGAAGAGGTCAAGCTGAAGGATCGCATGGCCGTGCTCGGGGAGATGGCCGCCGGACTCGCCCATGAGCTTCGAAACCCGCTTGCTTCGATGACCGGCTCGGTCCAGGTGCTGCGGTCCGATCTCGATCTGAAGGGGGAGCAGTCCAACCTGATGAGCATCATCCTCAAGGAATCGGAACGACTGGAGAGAACCATCCGCGATTTCCTACGCTTCGCCAGACCCGGTCAGTTCCACCCCCAACCGATCGATCTTGGAATCCTGCTGAACGACACGGCCGCCCTGCTGCGCAACAGCAAGGAGTTCCGGGCCTCTCATTCGCTGGAGTGCGATATCGATCCCCAGGCCGCCCGCTGCGCCGCCGATCCGAACCTCATCAAGCAGGTCATCTGGAACCTGGCCACGAACGCGCTCAAAGCCATGCCCGACGGGGGGTGTCTCAGGGTGGCCGTGCGCCGCTCGAAAACCGGCGGCCGCGAGCTGGTGTTCCGCGATCAGGGGGTGGGCATGACACCCGACCAGGTGGAGAGATGCTTCAGACCCTTCCAGGGTTCCTTCCGGAACGGGACAGGTCTCGGCCTGGCCATCGTCTACCGTGCCGTCCAGGAGCACGGAGGAAGCATGCAGGTGCGCAGCCAGCCGGAGAAGGGGACCGAAATCCTTATTGACCTGCCGGCCATCGCGGTGCCGGAGCCCGCCCCGGCGGTGACGGCATAGGAGTGACCCCGGTGGAGAAGATCCTGGTCGTCGATGATGAAGCCAGCATGCGGGACTTCCTGGACATCATGCTGCGCAAAGAGGGATATGAGGTGGAGCTCGCCGGCACCGGACGCGAAGCCATGAAACTGCTGGAGGGCGGCCTCTACGATCTGGTGCTCTCCGACCTGAGCATGGGTGACCTGAGTGGTCTGGATATTCTCAAGCGCTCGAAGGAAGTCGCCGCCCAGACGCCGGTCATGATGATCACCGCCTTCGCCAGCACAGAGTCGGCGATCGAGGCGCTCAAGCTCGGTGCCTGTGACTACATCATCAAACCGTTCAACGTCGACGAGCTGAAGATCGTCATCCGCAACGCCCTCGAGCGGCGCCGCCTGGTCAGCGAGAATCAGGAGCTCAAACGTGAGCTGCGCGGCCGCTACCGCTTTCAGGAGCTCATCGGGCGCAGCCCCAAGATGAAAGCGATCTTGTCTGTGGTTGAAAAAATCTCTCACACAGGCAGCACCGTGCTGGTGCAGGGTGAGAGCGGCACTGGAAAGGAGCTGGTAGCACGGGCCATTCACTTCAACAGCCCGAGGGCGGACAAGTCGTTCGTTTCGATTAACTGCGGGGCCCTGCCGGACGAGCTCCTCGAGAGCGAGCTCTTTGGCCACACGAAAGGGTCGTTCACGGGTGCCGTCTCCTCCAAGAAGGGCCTGTTCGAGGTCGCTGGCGGCGGCACCATCTTTCTGGACGAGATCGGGGAGACTTCTACCGCCATGCAGGTCAAGCTGCTGCGCGTTCTGCAGGAGCGGCGCATCCGTCGCGTGGGAGGGACCGAGGAGATTCCGGTCGATGTGCGGGTCATCGCCGCCACCAACCAGGATCTGGCCCAGGCGGTGCGCGAGCGCAGATTCCGTGAGGATCTGTTCTACCGCATCAACGTCATTCCTTTGCTCCTGCCGCCCCTGCGCGAGAAGAAAGAAGACATCCCGACCCTCGCGGAGCACTTTCTGGCCAAAGTGTGCAGGGAAATGGGCAAGTCGCTCAAGGGTATCTCCCGCCAGGCCATGGAGCTTCTGGAGGCGCACGCCTGGCCCGGAAACGTGCGGGAACTCGAGAACGTCATCGAGCGTGCTGTGGCCCTGGAACCGGCTGAAATCATCCAGCCCCAGAGCCTTCCCCCCGAGATGCGCCAGGAGAGGGACGCCGGGGTGTCTCCGGGCATCGAGGTCCCCGAGCAGGGGATCGACCTGGAGTCCAGGCTGGAGGACCTGCGTGCGCGCGCCATGAAGCAGTCTCTCGAGCAGAGTGGTGGCGTACAGTCGCAGGCGGCCCGCCAGCTGGGAATGACCTTCCGTTCGTTCCGCTACTTCGCCAAGAAGTACGGCCTGGCTCGTGACGATTCCTGAGATCCGGCAACGGCACTGGGCGGTTCTGGCACTGCTGGCGAGCGCGGTGCCCTGGTTTCGCTCGGCGCTCGTCGGATCCCGCGTCCTTTATTTTCGCGACTTGCTCCAGAACCTGTACCCCTGGCGGCGGTTCTGGGCCGAGGAGGCCGCCCAGTGGCGCTGGCCCCTGTGGGACCCTTACGCATCGGGCGGCGTGCCCTTTCTGGCAAACCCGAACACGCTCTCGCTTCACCCCCTGTCCTGGCTCCAGGTCCTGCTGCCGTTCGATCTGGCGTTCAACTGGCTGCTGATCGGTACCTGGCTGCTGGGTGAGGCGGGAGCCTACCGACTGGGCCGCAGGCTGGGGCTCGATCGCGCGCCTGCGGTGCTCACGGCACTTGCCTACGGCGGCAGCGGTTACCTGATCTCCGCCCTCAACCTGCCGAACCTGCTCCTGGCGGCGGCCGCGGCACCCTGGATCTGCTGGGCGGCTCTGGGACTCGCCCGGCGTGCGTCGACCAGGGATGCAGCTTTGCTGGCCGTTGCCGTAGCTCTCTGCGCGCTCGGAGGAGAGCCAGTGGCGCTGGCCGTGACGCTGGGAGCATCCACCCTGCTGGTGTGGCTAGGTGCGCGTGGGGGCCCGGTGCTCAGCCGCCGGTTCGCGGTTGGTGTGGCAGGGGTGGTGCTGAGCCTTCTGCTCG
>CBEVTG010000007.1:0-14096 GCA_965552745.1 uncultured bacterium | reverse complement strand
GAGACGTCCTGTTCGTATCGGCCCAGCAGCAGGTTCTGATCGAATAGTTCACCTCAACCCTCCCGCCCAACGCTCCGTCCGGGAACCCGACCCGGAGCCCTGGAGAGTGTCCTCCCGCAGAGAGACGACACCAGTGGTGGTATAGTAGCTATTATTTTCTTGAAAGCCCCTCGCACGGTCTGTGGGTGAAGGGGAAGAGCGATGCGCCGATCGGGTGCGAATTTGCGACCGCGCGCGGTGCGCGTCCGAAGCGCCCCGTTATCCTCCCGCCGCCGGCCGTCACTCGATAGCGAAAGGAAGGTCTGGATATCGTGAGAAAAATCGATCGCTCTCGGCTCGAGACTGCCATCGTCAGGGAGAATGAACGCTTCGCTGTAGAGCACCCCCGATCGAAGCAGCTATTCGAGCGCGCGAAGAAAAGCCTGCTCGCCGGGGTGCCGATGAACTGGATGGAACGACTTGTCGGCCGCTTCCCGGTGTTCGTCGAGGAAGCTTCGGGGTCTTACTTCACGGATGTGGACGGCCACCGATACATCGATTTTTGCCTCGGCGACACCGGTGCCATGACCGGACACGCGCCCGCACCGGCGGTGGAGGCGATCACCGATCGCGTGCGGCGCGGCACAACTCTGATGCTGCCCACAGAGGATTCCCTCTGGGTGGGAGAGGAACTATCTCGGCGTTTCGGTCTGCCGTACTGGCAGGTGGCACTCACGGCGACCGACGCCAACCGCTTCTCCATTCGTCTGGCGCGCGAGATCACCAAACGCCAATACATCCTGGTCTACAACTGGTGCTATCACGGCACCGTCGACGAGACGTTCATCACGCTCGAGAACGGCGTGGCCAAGAACCGTCCGCTTAACCTGGGACCGCCGGTGGATCCCACGGTTACCACTAAGGTCGTCGAGTTCAACGATCTACCGGCGCTCGAGAAAGCGCTCGCGCCCGGTGATGTCGCGTGCGTTCTGGCCGAACCGGCCCTGACCAACATCGGTATCGTGCTGCCGGATGCGGGATACCACGAGGCCTTGCGGGAAATCACCCGGCGCACCGGCACCCTGCTGATCATCGACGAGACGCACACCATTTGCACCGGCCCCGGGGGCTACACGCGTGAGCACGGGCTGCAGCCCGACATGCTCACCCTCGGCAAGCCGATCGCCAGCGGTGTTCCGGCCGCGGTCTACGGATTCTCAGCCGAGATGGCGGAACGCGTGCGCGGGATCTCCAGCATCGAGAAAGCCGATACGGGTGGGATCGGAGGAACGCTGGCCGGAAACGCCCTGTCGATGGCCGCCATGAGGGCCACCCTGAAGTCGGTCCTGACGAAGGAGGCGTACGAGCAGACGATTCCACTGGCCAAACGATTCACGGACGGCGTGCAAGCGGTCATCAAGGAAAAAGAGCTGCCGTGGCACATCGCCCGCCTGGGATGCCGTGCCGAGTACTGGTTCTGCCCGGATCCGCCGCGTAACGGGGGCGAAGCGGCCGCCGTGGTGGACGAGAACCTCGACTATTACATGCATCTGGCAGCACTCAACCGGGGCATCTTGATGACGCCGTTCCACAACATGGCGCTGATTGCTCCGGGCACCCGGGAAGCTGATATCGACCAGCACACGCGCGCCTTCCGGGAAAGCGTGGAGGCGATCCTCTGAGAGACATCACCGGCGATTCTGGAGAGGGGAGGGATAGATGGGTCGTAAAGTTTTGCTCCTGAAAGAAACCGAAATTCGCTCGCTGCTTGATGCACGTACTTGCATTGAAGCGGTGGAAGAAGCTTTCTCTTCCTATGCCGGAGGAAAGGCGCAGCTCCCGGGAGTTATCGGACTCGACGTGCCGGAGCACCGCGGCGAAATCCATATCAAGTGCGGGCACATCTCCGGAGGCGCCACCTACGCCATCAAGATCGCTTCGGGATTCGGGGACAACACAAAGATCGGTCTGCCGGATAACGACGGCATGGTCCTGGTGTTCGAGGCCCGCACTGGCTCTCCCGCGGCCTTTCTCATGGACAACGGCTTCATCACCGATCTAAGGACCGGGGCCGCGGGAGCGGTGGCCGCCAAGCACCTGGCGCGCAAGGAGCTCCAGATCGTTGCAGTCATAGGTAGTGGCGGTCAGGCATGTATCCAGGTGGAACTGCTCTCCTACGTACGATCCTTCAAAGAAGTTCGTGTGTACGGGCGGAGCTCCGAACGGGTCCGTGTCTGCACCGACGCTCTCTCGAAATGTCCGGAGATGCCCGAAGGTTGCACCTTCCATCCGGCAGCGAGCGTGCAGGAGGCGGTCGAGGGCGCGGACATCGTGATCACGGTCACCTCGAGCCGTGAGCCGCTTGTACGGGCCGAGTGGATCAATCCGGGCGCTCTCATCACCGCGGTGGGCTCTGATGATCCGGGAAAGCAGGAGCTTTACCCGGAAGTGCTGGCGAGCGCTGATCGTATCGTCGCTGACAGCCTGGCCCAGTGCCTGCGCCTTGGCGAGATCCACCATGCCGTCGACAAAGGAATCATCACCGAGAAGGACGTCAGCGCCGAGCTTGGCGAGATCACGCTCGGCCGCAAGCCTGGTCGCCAGTCTGAGGACGAGATCATCGTCTGTGATCTCACCGGGGTCGGGGTCCAGGACGTGGCCGCTGCGAGCGTGGTTCTCCAGCGCGCCCGCGAGAAGAATCTCGGCGAGCTGTGGTCGATCTGAGAGCTCCCTGCCTGAAGATAACCGCGTCGAGACCGGATTGCGGCGTGGTGCCGAAAGGAGCAACGGATGGACGAGGAACTCAAGAAGCACTGGCGAGAAGAGTCAGCCAAACCTGAATTCTACGGTGAGCCGGCCGACCGGGCCCTCACCATGATGCGGCCGCGGGTTTACGGAGACACTCCATCGTTTCTAGAGTCGGCCGTGGCTTGGGAGTCGAAGGATCTCGAGGGCACGGATGCGGTTTTTCTCGGCATCCCCTGGGAAGCGGACAAGTTCCTGTCCCCGTCGAGCTGGACCTCCTTCAGCCCGGCCGAGCCGGATCCCAAAGCGATTGTCGGCAGGGGCGGTGCCCACCAGGCCCCTGAGTGGATCCGCAAGTGGTCGATGCAGCACTCGCTGCAGCTTGCCGGCGGATACTGCCCGGAAGTGGCTCCCGAGTTCAGGCTGAGCGATCATCTGAAGATCGCCGATTACCGGGACGTCGAGTTCAGGGCCTCCGATGTCGAGGACATGTCACGCCAGGCGATCGCCCGGGTCTCAGAGATCGTGCGCGCCGGCGCGGTGCCTCTGGTTTTTGGCGGGGATCATGCCATCACCTATCCGGTCGTCAAGGGGATCTCAGACTCCGTCAAAGGGAAGATCGGCATCATCCACTTCGACTCGCACTACGATCTCGAGTGGGGAGCGCGGCTGAACGCGGGCAACCAGTTCGCCCGCATTTTGGACACCTGTCGCGTCGAGCCGGAAAACATGGCGATGATCGGCATTCGAGGTACGGGGATCTTCAACTCGCCCCGCATGCACGAGATTGCCAGGAAGGCCGGCATCAACGTATTCACGCTTGGGGACGTCGAGAAGTTCGGCATGGAAGAAGTGATTCGCCGCTCTATCGAAATTACCACGCGCGGCACGGATCGTGTCTACATCACACTCGACGTGGACGTCATCGAACCCGCCAGTTTTCCCGCCCAGAAATATCCCGATCCGTTCGGTCTCACCGCAAGGCAGATCCGGGACGCCCTGCGAACGCTGTCAACGGAGACTCCACTTGCCGGGTTTGACATGTGCTGCATTGGTCCCGCCTACGACCACATGGGGCTCGGGCTGATGACCGCCTGCCGTCTTTATCATGAAGTTCTCAAGGGCATGGCCGTGCGCAAGGCCAGACGATCAACATAAGGTGACTCGCCATGAAATCGCTCACACGCTACCTGAAATTCCGCGTTCCGGAGAGAATGGATTTCATCAACATCACACCGCAGGTGGAGGAGGCTCTCGGGGAAAGCGGTGTGCAGGAAGGATTGTGCCTCGTTAACGCCATGCACATCACGGCCAGCGTGTTCATCAACGATGACGAGCCCGGCCTGCACCATGACTACAAGCGCTGGCTGGAAGAGCTTGCACCCTTCGATGCGAGCCCGGAGAAGTATCACCACAATCGCACCGGCGAGGACAATGCCGATGCGCACCACAAGCGCCAGATCATGGGACGTGAGGTGGTGGTGGCGATCACGAAGGGGCGGCTGGATTTCGGCCCCTGGGAGCAAATCTTCTACGGCGAATTCGACGGCCGCCGTGAGAAGCGCGTGCTGGTGAAGCTCATCGGCGAATAGCGTCGCAATAGCTCTCCGTGGCTCAGGCGTGGCTGACCTGAGCCAGTCGCGTCCGCACCGGCCGCGCCAGTCGCTCGAAGTCCTCGTAGGCCATCGACACTGTCTCGATGTGTGAGCCGGCGTTAAAGACGATTCGGTGATGGGTCGCGAGAGATTCGTCGACGTACGTCTTGATCCCCCAGAGATTTCCAAACGGCGGCATGGCGCCAAGCTGGCAACCTGGAAAGAGCTTCTCCACCGTGGTTTCGGATGCCAGTGAGACTTTCCGTGCTCCGAGGGCCGAGCGGGCCGCGCTAAAGTCGACACGCAGCGGGGCGGGCAGGATGGCCAGGACGCTGGAGCCGTCCACGTCGAGCACCACGACCTTGGCGAGATCGTACCCGCTCACCTTCATGACCGCAGCTACCTCCTGAGCGGTGTACACCTCGGCGTGCTTCTGACTCTGAAAGGGGACGTTCTGACTGCGCAGCCAGGCGATGAAATCCACAGCGCGGTGCGTCGCAGCCGGCTTCGATGGCCGGGCGGAGGTATCTGTGCGGGCCAGGCGGCGGCTGGAGGCTCTCTGACGTTTCCGATCGGTCGATTTCTTGCCGGTGGTTTTTCGCCCGCGAGCCGTCTTGCCTCGGACGGAAGGTTTCCGCCGGGAGGCCGCCTTCTTCGGCTTGCGCCGTGCGCGGGTGGCTCGACGCCGGGTGAGGGGCCGCTTCCTTTTCGTCGCGGAACGCGAACGCTTGCTCCGGGTCCGGCTGGCGGCTCGTTTGGGCTTGCGGCTCCGAGAAGAAGAGGAAGATCGACTGTGTGAGCGGCGTGGTGCGGGCATGGGTGCCTCCCTTCGGCTTTATCCAAGCCGGGTAATGCCGGCGCTCAGGCAGAGGCCGGCATGAACTGGGCCGCGAAGCAATCGGACGACAGTGGTTTGCCCGTGACGTGAACCACGAGCTCGCGCCAGTGCAGCCGGGCGCCCGGGTTCAGCATACGTTGGCTGAGGTAGGCGCCTGCCTGCGGTTCGTCCACGAACGCCCGCGTGAATTCCTCCTGCGTGGGGCCTCCATCGAGATGTCTTGCCAGCGCCTGCTGCACCTGCGAGGCGAGCATCTCGCCGAGCATGTAGTTGTGGTAGTAGACAGGGTGGCTGACGATGTGGATCTTGGACGACCAGTCCCCATCTTTACGGTTCTTCGGCCTGCGCAGGCCTTGATACCGTTCCACGAGATCCCACCACAGAGCGTTGAGATCGCGATCTGGGTTTTCGTAGAGGCTCTTCTCGAAGCGCATCATCACCTGCACCCAGCGCGAGAGCACCATCAGATCATAGCGCAGCATGCGGTGGCCGGCTTCGCCGTAACGGCGCGCCTCAGCCTCCGGTAGTTCGAGAAGAAGCCTGGCAAACTCCTCGCACCGCGAACGGCGGCCGAAGAACATGGCCACCGCTTCTGTGGTCAGCGTGTGGGCTGCTGTTCTGAGCACGTACGGCAGCTTCGGTTCAGTATTCTTGTCGTAGATTGCATGGCCCAGCTCGTGGAGCATGGTACCCATCCACTGCTCGTTGTCACGCACGTTCGCCAGCACCCGGACATCCCCGCGGCGGTCGATGTCGATGCAGTACGCGTGCTGTTCCTTGTCCTTCTTCTCGTAAAGGTCGCTGTTTTCCAGCACGTCATCGGCCGCGAGTCCGATGCGGCGGAAGAATTCGCGCGACAGGCGCACCACGTCACGGCCCTTGAAAGGAGTGTCGAGGTCGTAATCGACGATGAAGGGGGCCTCCTGAAAGAACGGATCGGAGTAATGCCACGGCATCAGATCCATAACCGGCACGCCGAAGCGCCTGGAAAGAACGGCATCAATCTCCGCCTTGGCCTGCCGGAAGGGAGCCTCCGTGTTAGTGGCGAGGTCGTCGAATAGATTGCTGAGCTCCTGCACATCCTGCTCCTGCAGGATGATCGACATACTGTAGAAGTCCTTGAAGCCCAGATGCTGAGCAACCTGGTTGCGCATTTTAACGACTTCCCGAACCTGATCAGCCACCGCGGCTCCCACCTGCTTGCTGGCCTCCCAGGCGGCGCGGCGCCTCTCCGAGCTGTTTTCCTGTCGCAGGATGTCGCGGATCTGATTATCGGTGACCTCGCGCCCATCCAACCGGGCCCGGAACGTGTTAAATACGCTCTCGGTCTCCATGGCCTTGTGTACCATCGGCTCCATCAGCTCCTGTGGAATCTGGTTGCCGAGGTACTCGAGGCACAGCAGATCGAGCTGGCGCCTGAGGAGCGGATCGAGAACCTCTCCGGAGTCGCGCAGGCGTTTGAGCTCGGTGAACTCCTGTGTGTCAGAGTAGAGCTTGCGAAGCTCGATCTGCAGCGCCGCCGCACTCTGGTAGTCTTCGGGACGGCCGCTGATGGAGGCCGTCCAGTGAGCCAGGCAGGTGTTGCGATGAAGCGGCTCCAGCTGCTTTACGTGGCGGTCGATCCAGTTGCTTACACACGGTTCCATTTCCAAACGTCTGATCCTCCATCAATTCCTCGCCCGCTGAACGGGCGTCAGGCTCCCAGAGCCTTCGCGGCTCTGTCGTATTCCTCCGGCTTGACCCAGAGGATGCAGCCGTAGCGCCCCGCACCCGCGGCCACGGCGTCGGTGGCGACGACGTTGATGTTCTCGTCGGCCAGCTTCCGGAACACCTCGCCGAGGGCTCCCGGAGAATCGTCGCCCTGGATCAAGAAAGCATGCTTGCGCGGGCTCAGATCCAGCCCCTTCCCCGCGGCCACGCTCAGGAGCGCTTCCTCCGATTCGGTCACGAACACCGCCTGAGCTTTGCCCTCCTGGGCAGGAAAGGCGCTGAAGGCCAGCAGATTTACGCCCGCCTCCTTGAGGGCTCCGGCAATCTTGAAGCCCTCACCCGGCTTGTGGTCGATGATTGCGTAGCGATAGTCAACCCTGCGAACCGTGTCGGCCATGACGACCTCCCCAGCAACCCGTTTTCGACTGTTTGGGTGCACGGGCTCGGACGGGCCGCCCGGCTCGGCCGGGCCCGCACGGTGGTATTCGATGGGTTGCCCTTATTTGACCCAAACCTAGCACAACCGGTCGGCCCGGTGCCAGATGGATCGGCAACCCTATGGACTCACCCCGCTGCGCGGGTGAAACAGGTCAAGGCTTCAGGTTGAAGACGAGACCGTACGACACTCTCAGGTCCTTGTCATCGAACCCGAAACCGTCTCCGGTCTCGTCGGTGAAGGAGAACCTTGCGTCGACGCGTATGCCGGTCTTGCGCGTGAAATACCCCCGGTACCCCAGGCCCACGTCGAGCACCTCCGAGTCCACGCTCGTACGCACTTCACCTGACGGTGTGCTCAGGACGATCTCTTCATTGACGATCCCCGCACCAACCAGGAAAAACGGACGGTGCGCGTCCTTGCCACCGTTAAAAATGAAGTCGACCGTCAGAAAATCAAGATCGGCATCCTGGATCGGCGCCTCGCCGGAGGTGCTCACGACATCATAGTTGACGGCCAGCTCGAAGATGTCATTGATGGAGTACCCGAGGTTCACGCCCCAGAAGCCGTCGTCGTCCAGCGCGTCGCTGTCGAAGAAGCGTGTTCTTCCCAGATGCACGCCGACCTCCCAGTCGCCCTTTTCGTTGCGCGCCTCGAGCGGCAAGGGGAGCAGTGCAGTCAGCACCAACGTCATGAGGAGAGTGCGAATCGAGGCCATCAGTTGCCACCTGCCGGCGTCCACCCGCGCACCGGGCGGCCGGTAAGAGCCCCGGGGGGCGAGAATTGTTCTCCGCGGCGGCCCCGTCTGTCAACGGTGCCCGAGAACGCCCGCATTCCTCGCCCGCGCGGAAGGGCGCTGGGGGCCGGAAGAATATGGTAAAAGAAAGCGCTCAGAATGGCGAATACTGCCCGGCACCTGCTCATGGACCGCAAGACCCGCACGCTTCTCATCGGATCCGAGGACGGACCCGCCCTGGCGTGTCTCATCCGGGCGGCCCGGCTTCCGGGTCTGCGGATCTTGAGGGCGGCCAACGCCGGCCGTTTTCGCGCTCTGCTGCCCCGCGCGCAGATCGTGCTCGGAGAGCCGCAGCGCATCGCCTCCCACCTGGATCACGCGCCCGTGCTCGAGTGGGTGCAGTCGACCTGGGCCGGCATCGAGAGGCTCGTGGAGCCGTGCCGCCGCCGGCACCTGGTTCTGACCGGTGTGAAGGGAGTCTTCGGGCCGCTGATCAGCGAGTACGTGATGGCTTACGTTCTGGCCCTCGAGCGCGGTCTTTTCGACATGCGCGCGCAGCAGCTCAGGGGACGGTGGACCGCCCGCCCCTACCGCCCGCTGCGCGGGCTCGAGATCGGGATCCTGGGGCTGGGATCGATCGGTACGGAGGTGGCGGCCACAGCCCGCCGTTTCGGGATTCGGGTACGTGGCCTGCGTCGCAGTGGGCGTCCCGTGCGGGGCGTAGCGGTTTTTGCTCCAGCAAAGATGAAGCAGTTCCTGCGGAATCTCGATTACCTCGTGGCCACGCTTCCGACGACGCCGCAGACAGAATCATACTTCGATCGCCGTTTCTTCAGCCGGATGGACCCGCGAACCGTGTTCATCAACGTGGGCCGCGGCGCGCAGGTCGTCGAGAAGGATCTGGCCGCAGCGCTTCGCCGGCGCAGTCTGCGCGGAGCGGTACTGGACGTGTTCCGCAGGGAACCCCTGCCGCGATCGAGCCCGCTCTGGCGACTGCCGGGTGTATATATCACCCCGCACAACGCGGCCGAGTCGTTTCCCGAGCTGATTGCGCCGATCTTCATCGAGAACTACCGCCGTTACAGGGCGGGCCGCCGCCTCCTGCACCGCATCGATCTCCGCAAAGGATACTGATCAGGCGCCCGGAGACTGTCTGGCCGAGCACCGACCCGTCCAGACGTAGAGCAGTGAACCGATCGCGGCGGTTGCCACGCCGAGCAGCAGTGCCGCCCACTCCCCGCTCAGGAGCACCCAGATGCACAGGCCTGCAGCCACGATCGGCACCAGACTTCCTCCCGGCACCGTGAACGGTGCCGCGCCCTCGCGACGGCGCAGGACCAGAATCACGAATATGGTCGAGAGGTAGGGCACCATGCGGGCGATCGCTGAGAGGATCGCCATGCCTTCGAAGGTTCCCACGAGGGCCAGTGCCAGGCCGACGGCGCCCTGCACGATCACCGCCTCGAACGGCGTGTGGAACCGGGGGTGAACGCGCGACAGGATGTGAGGCAGATGGCCGTCCCGCGCCACGGCGAAGAGCAGCCGTGGCGTGGTCAGCATGATGCCGCTCTGGCAGCCCGCGATCGAGATCGCGGCGCCCACCGTGACCAGGACCCCTCCGAACGTGCCGAGAAATCCCTGGGCGGCGTCAGCGACCGGGGTGGAGGAGGCGGCGATACCGGGGAGCGTCCCCATCGTGACCAGGTGCACGGCCAGGTAGGTGACGATCACCAGCGCCTGAGTTCCCAGCACTGCACGCGGAATACTGCGTTGCGGCGAGACGACCTCCTCGGCAGGAAAAGTGAGAACTTCGAAACCTCCGTACACATAGAAGAGAAAGAGCGTGGCGCGGCCGAACTCAGAGAGCGCTGGCAGCGATGTCGGCGTGATCCGGGCGGCCTCGACGAAGGAGGCTCCCGCCGCCACGAACACGAGGAGCGGAACCAGTTTGACGAGCGTGAGCAGGTTCACGGTGCGGGCCCCCTGGCGCACCCCGATGGCATTGATGAACGTCAGCCCGCCGAGCAGCAGGCAGAGCAGGATCGCCCTTCGCCAGCCCGTATCGAGTCCCGGCCACAGAAAGGCACAGTACTTGGCGAAGCCGTCGGCCAGAGCGGCGAGCGCCGTCATGCGTGCCAGCCATGTGAACCAGGCGATCTGAAATCCTGTGTGGGGGCCAAACGCGTGGCGCGCGTACAGGAACGGCCCGCCCGAGCGGTCGAAGCGGCTTCCTGCCTCAGCGACGCACAGCGCAACGAGCGCCACCAGACCGCCAGCGAACATGTAGATGAGCGTTGAAGCGGCGCCGGCCATGCGCGCCACGGTGGAGGGAGCCAGGAAGATGCCAGCCCCGATGACGCCATTGATGCCAACCGCCAGCATGTCGCCCGCGCTGAGCGCGCGCAGCAGTCGAGGGGGTGTGGAAGGTTCCGCTGTCAGGTTCGGGATCTCCGGAGAGGCCTGGATCAGATCCGCCGGCAGGCTGGGCGGCAGTGGCAAGACTCTAGTGGAGAGTTTCCAGGAGCGCAAGCGCCCGGGGATCTTTGAGGCGCTTGATCTGGCGTTCGATGTGCCTGAGCGAGTCACGGCGCTCTTCGGGAGGCTGGCCGCCGATCTCGTGCCACTCGTCGCGCAACACCACGAGCAGTGCCGCCAGCACCGCGTCCCGCACATCGGGGTTCTTCTCGCGCCCGTAACGACTCCTCAGAGCATGGTAGGCCTGCGAGTAGCCGTAGCGAGGAAACTGGATCGCCGCGGCCACGCGCTCCTCGAGGTCGTCGCTGTCGAGCATCTCTTCGAGGCGGCGCACCAGCGATCCCGAACCCTTGATGAGCGTGGGGGCCTGGACGTTGAGCGAGGGGCTGCGCGCCTCGAGATCGATCTCGTAGTACGGCCGGCGGTGCTCTTTCTTATCGATGAAGAACGAGGCCGAGTACTGTGATTTGAGCTCTTCCCCGATTCCATCCAGCACCGTCTCGATGCCGTCCGTCTCCAGGATCCATCGCCCTCCGCTGCCGGTGGCCAGGCGGCGCAGTGCTGGAGTGCTCTGTACGATACGCACGTCCTGAAAGTGGGGGATGATCCAGTAAAGCGTGATCGGCTCCCGGCGCGTCTGGTCCATGACGTTGAGCGAAGCCGGTGTGGCCGTCAGCGATGACCGGCCGGTGGTGGCCTGGCCGTCGCTGTAGAGGATCACTACCCGCCGGCCCCGGCGCCGCGCGAGCTGATCGAGCGCCTCCCCGAGGGCGTCGTAAAGGTTCGTGCCGAGGTCCGGCGCGGGTACGGAGACCAGAGCGTCGTGCAGGACGCGGGGGTCGCTGGTGAAATCGGTGCGGATCTGGTAATCGTTCGAGAACGAGATGATCATCATCTCATCTTCGGTCCGCAGATGATCGAGGAGACGCTGAACCGCAAGAAGGAAACGCTCGCGCTCGATCAGGCGCATGCTGCGGCTGACGTCGAGCAACAGCGCCAGGCTCAGCGGCCGCCGGGTGTTGCGGTCGTCGGTGTTGGCGACAGCGGTTGCTTCCCGGCGTTCGCCCGCCCCGGTCTGCCTGGCGCGGGCAGCGGGCCGGCGCCGTCTCTCCTCGACCAGGGTCTCGATCGGAATGGCGCTGTTGTCCACCTCGAGCCGGAAATCAACCTTGTCGAGGCCGTGCACGGGCCGTCCCTCCCGGCCGGTCACCACGAAGCTGATCTCGATCAGATCGTACGGTTCATCCTCGACCTCGATCCGCTCGCGGACCGCCACGCGGGCGGTCTCCATGCTGGCGCGAACCGGCTCGCGCCCGGGCACATGGGCCACCGCCTCGATGCGGTAGGAGAAGAACTCGTAACCCGCGTCCCACTCGTAGGCATACGGCGGATCTCGATCTTCGGCGCGTCGCTCACTGTTCAGAAAGAACTCGACGCGCTCGATCGCCGTACCGGTGGGAAGCACGCTGACCTCGATCCGCGTAGGGCCGAACACCACCCGGCCCGGAACCGGTGACTCAAAGCGCACCTGGAGGGGCAGCTCATCGGAAACCCGGCTCGCTCCCGGTTCTGTGGCGGCGGCGGGTAGAACGACCCCTCCGAGCAACGCCCCCGCCAGGACCATGCTGGAGAACCGACTCATACCTTGATCGTACCCCCGGAAGGCATCAAGTTATACAGGGCACAAGAATTATACCGCTCGCCGAAACGTTTATAATGCGCCCCTTGTGAGCCCCGCCTCCCCAACTCCTTCCTCACCCCCGAAGCGCGGAGCCATCGCCGGCCTGGCGATTGCCCTGACCTCGTGGCGCACGACGTCAGTAGCGCTGCTGTCGTTCTCCTCCGGTCTGCCGCTGGGTCTGGTGTGGATTGCCATTCCCGACTGGCTTCGAAGCGCCGGTATTGACCTGCGAGTCATCGGCCTGGTGACGCTCATTCAGGCTCCGTGGAGCTTCAAGGTCCTGTGGTCGCCGCTCATGGATCGCTACCACCTGCCGGGCATGGGACGCCGGCGGGGCTGGGCGGCGTTGACACAGGTGGCGCTGTTCTCGCTGACGCTGGCTCTGGCCGGGGTTGGCAACCACCCGGAGGCGCCCTGGGTCGTGCTGGCGCTCGGTCTGGCCATCGCCGTGGCCTCGGCGAGCCAGGACATCGCCATCGATGCGTACGCCGTTGACGTTCTGAGACCCGAGGAGCACGGGATCGCCGTGGGGGCCCGTACCGCCCTCTATCGTGCGGCGATGTTCGTGGCCGGGGGAGTGAGCATCACGCTCGCCGGGATGACGTCGTGGCCAGTCGTATGCGCTTTCCTGGCCTGCCTCTACCTCCCTATGATCTACGTCTCATGGAAGGCGCCCGAGCCGGAGGAGAAGCCGGCCGAGCCCAAGACGCTCTACGAGGCGCTGTGGCTGCCGTTTCTGGGTTTTCTCAGCCGGCGGCGCGCGTTGGAGATCCTGGCGTTCGTCTTCTTCTACAAGTTCGCCGACAACCTGGGCCAAGCTCTCCTGCGCCCCTTCCTGGTAGATATGGGTTACACGGCCTACGACCGGGGTGTGGCCCTCGCCACGGTCGGGCTCATCGCCACGCTGGTCGGGACTTTCCTGGGTGGAGCGGTGACCACCACGATCGGACTCGGCAACGCACTATGGGTGTTCGGCCTGTTGCAGATCTTCTCGAACATCGGCTATGTCCTGATCGCCCGCGCGGGCGTGCACCGGCCTCTGATGTACGGTGCGATCACGTTCGAGACCCTGACACAGGGCATGGGCACGGGTGCCTTCTTCGTGCTCCTGTTGCGCATGACCCAGAAACGTTTCTCGGCCACGCAGTACGCGATTTTTTCGAGCCTGTTCGGTCTGCCGCGCATCATCTCCGGACCGATCAGCGGCTTCACGGTCGACGCGCTGGGCTGGGAGCCGTATTTCTGGGTGACGATTCTCGCCGGTATCCCCGGCCTGCTGCTGCTGCAGCGTTTCTCACCGCTGGGTGTTCGCGAGCCGCGCTTCGAGATCGAGCCTCCGCACGATGAACGTAGCCTTACGCCTTCAGCGATTGCCGGTCGCGGGCTGATCGGCGGTGTCGTCAGCCTGATCCTGTCGGCCCTGTGTGTCGCGAGCATGACGGCGCTCAAGGATCTGACCGCTAACCCGGGCAGCGGTTTCGACCTCACGGGGGCGCTTCAGGACATCGCGCTTCCTTCCGGGGCGGTCGCCTGGTTCAAGCTCGCGGGAGTGCTGAGCTTTGCCCTGTTCGGGGGGTTTTGCACGGCGGCTGTCTTTGCCGCCCGCCACGGTGCCGCTCGCGATCTGCACACCTGATCCCTGAGCCTGCCTGATGCTGTTTCGGCAAGCCCGACCCCTCCGCTGAGCCGGCATTGATTACCCCGGCGGCCGCGGCTACAATAGCGCCCACCTGAATCCTGTTCCATCCACAAGGTTTTCCGCTTCCTTTACGGGCGGGAGAAGGGTTATCTGCCATGGCTGAGAAGAAACCTCCGGTGATCCCGGAGGAGAAAGTTACCGAACGGCTGAAGGCGGAGCTTCCGAGTTGGTACCTTGAAGGAAGATGGATCCGCCGCAAGTT
>CBEVTG010000006.1:0-14374 GCA_965552745.1 uncultured bacterium | reverse complement strand
GTGCGTGACGTTTTGCAAGCACTCGGGTGATATGCTAGAGTCAGTCAAGAGTTACGGCGCAGAGCTAATCAGCTCCCGCCCAGCGAGTTCCTCCCGAAGATGATGACCCCAACGCCGCTCGTGGCAGTCGTGGTGCTGCTCTCAGTGGCCGCGTGCTCGCCGGCAGTGCCGCGCCCGAGCGCCGACAAGCGCATCCTGGAAATCGACAATCAGTCGATCTACCTCGATGAATTCCAGCAATACCTTCAGGACACGCTCGGCGAGGGGCAGTCGGATTCCTCGAACCTCATCCACCAGACCGATTCTTCCACCCTGAGCCGACTTTTCGATCAGTTCATAGAGGAACAGTTCCTGCTGCAGCAGGCTCTCAAATCGGGAGTCCAGGTGACCGACACGGAATTGAAGAACTATCTGGAAATGCAGGGTCTTTCGAATGTGGTCCCGGCCACGTCGAGAGAGGAAACAGCGGAGGATTCCGACGACCGGTTTCGAAGTCGTGTGCGGCGAGCTCTTCTGCTACAGCGCTTCAAGGATCAGGTGGTCCTCAAGGATGTGGGCGTGACATCTGAGGAGATCGAGAAGTTTTTTTATGACCACCCCGAGGAATTCCAGGGCCGCTCACGCGTAGTCCTGCGGCAGATCCTCGTCGATGAGGAGCCGCTGGCGAAGAGGATCCGCACCGACCTGCAGCAGGGAGCGTCGTTCGCTGAGCTCGCAGAGAGGCACTCACTGGCCCCCGACCGGGGAGAACCACGGCAGTACGAGGAGGTCGATCTACCCGAGGAGATCCAGGCGGTGGTCAACTCGCTCGGTCCCGGGGAAACGAGCGGTGTGGTCAACGTCGGGGGCCGCTACCGGCTTTTCCACCTCGAGGCGCGCCAGGGCAAGAGCCGCCAGAGCCTGGATGATGTTCGCGACCAGATCGTATTCGCGCTCCTGCGGCGCAAGACAGATGAGGCCATGCAGGAGTATCTCACCAGTCTGCGATCGCGCGTAAACGTCCAGATTCACCACGAAAACCTTCCTTTTGTCTATCAAGCAGATGCCGATTCCTGAGCGTCGACCGGGACAATCTCCATCACGGAGCTGGAGGCCATGGCGACGTGCAATCACGGTGATTGCAGTCTCCTGCGTCACGGCGTGTGTGTCGGTGAAATCGGAAATTGTCGAGGAGATCGTTGCCCGCATCAATGACGACATCATCACCCTGAGTCGCCTCAAAGAGCGTGAAGGGCGGGTTGTTGAAGCTCTGTTTGCGCGCTATTCGGGTGAAGAGCTCAACGAGATAGTGCGTGAGGCGCGCGCCAACCTGGTTCACGACCTGATCCGTGAAACGCTGATGCTGCAACGCGCCGAGATACTCGGTCTCGACACCTCGAAAATCGTCGATGTGGGCCTCGAGCAGATCAAGCGCCAGAACGAGATCAAGACAAATGATGAGCTTCTCCGAGTTCTGCGCGAGCAGGGAACCACGCTCGACGAACTACGTGAGCAGATCCTGCGGATCAATGTACCGTCCATCATGATCGATCGTGAGGTGCGCCAGAAGGTGAGCGTCAGCGAGGCTGAGATCGAGGAGTATTACAAGGACAACATTGAGGAGTTCCGCATCCCGGGAACGGTCACCTTCACCGAATTGGTCCTGCGCTTCGGAGAGGATAATGACGAGGACGAAGTTCGCGCCCGGGCTGAACAGATCGTGTCCGAAGTCGATGCCGGGGCGAGCTTTGACGCACTGGTGCAGAAATACTCAGAGGTTCCCTCCCGGGAGGGAGAAGGTCGTGTCGGTCCCCTGCGCCCCACGGAGCTTGCGCGGCCGATCGAGCGCACCGTTCGATCCCTGACGCCGGGAGAGATGAGCCCGATCATCGAGAGCCGCTTCGGACTGCACCTTGTACGCCTGGATGAGCGTGTCGAGGAACGGCTGGTCGATCTGGCCGAAGTTCAAGACGAAATTGAAGACAGAATTCGTCAGCAAAAAACGCAGGTGGAGATTGAATCGTATTTCAAGAAGCTGCGCGCTGAGAATTTCATAAAAATCTCCCCGGCCTATTTGAATTACCCGGACTCCTGAGCGGAGTTAGGCGCGGAAAACTTCTGTCGACCGCAGGGCTCTTCGTGGAGGGAACTTGAACTGACCGGTGGTGGCTGTTATACTTTAGTCAATCGCGCCGCCAGACAACAAACTTCGGGTTACTGATACTACGTCACCAGTTCCACGCTTGAGGGAAGCTTAATCCACGGCGAGCACCATACGGGCAACTCGTTCCCAGGATCACCGGTATCAGTCAGCGGAGCGGCACCGTCCGCAAAAAGGAGAGGAACGCTCGATGCAGAAGAGTAACGGCCGGCAAGGCAGTCGATCGGTGTCATTGAGTCCCACCCAGGGGCGAGTGCAGCCGTTCGCGCGCCCCAGTCACGAGGAATCTACGCTCACATCGCACGGAGACCACGACGTGATGCGATCCAGCACCTCGGGCCAGCGCAAGCTGATCCGGCCGAATCTGCACGAGTTGAAAGATTCTTACGCCCCCAAGCGCTCGATGCGCAATCAGTCGCCTCCCGATCAAACCAACGCTGAAAGTTTTTATTATCTGAAACAGATGAACGCGCGTACGCCGATGGTGGTGGTGCTCAAGGATGGTGAACAGTTGCGAGGCGTCATCGAGTGGTACGACCGTAATTGCCTGAAGGTAAATCGCAACGGTGCACCCAACGTGCTAATCCTCAAGCACGCTATCAAATATCTGTATAAGGCCGAAGAAGAAGGAAACGGCAGGTCTCCACGCCCGCGCAACATAGGACGCGTCTGAGTCCGCACCGATCGAATCTGGAAGGTATGTTCGACTACGCCCCGTGAGCTGACCGGCCGTCAGCGATATCCGGGAAACGATTCCCGCAACAGGCGAATCAGAGCAGTGTGCAGGTGGCCGTTACTGGCCAGAATATCGCCCGTGCGCCACTGAGAATTTCCTCCGACAAAATCTGTGGAGCGGCCGCCCGCTTCCTCGACCAGAAGGTGTCCGGCGGCGATATCCCAGGGCGAAAGGCGTAGCTCCCAGAAACCGTCGGCGCGTCCGCAGGCGACGTAGCACAGGTCGAGGGCGGCGGAGCCGTCGCGACGCACGCCGGCCGTACTGCGCAGCACGGCCTCGAAGGAACGGACATAGCCGCCCAGGAGCGCCACGGCGCGGAACGGAAAGCCGGTGAGCATCAGTGCGGACGAAAGACTGCGTACACTCGAGACCTGGATGCGGTCACCGTTCAGAAACGCCCCGCCTCCGCGCAACGCCGTGAACTCCTCGTTTCGCAGGGGGTCCAGGACCACGCCCACGAGAGGCGTGTTTCCCTGGACCAACGCCACCGAGACTGAGAAGAACGGGTATTTGTGGACGTAGTTGGTGGTGCCGTCGAGGGGATCGATCACCCACGAGAGTCCATCGGCATTGCGGCGCTCGGGGCGTTCCTCGGCCACGATCCCCACATCGGGTGTCTGGCTCTCGAGGAAACCAACCACGGCTTCCTCCGCCTCCAGGTCCACTTCGGTCACAAAATCCTTGGGCCCCTTCTTCTCGATGTCATGAAGATCGAGCGTTCCGAAGCGCCGGCGCAGAACCTCGGCCCCGCGGCGGGCGGCCTCGCGCGCCAGATCCAGCCTCTCCTGCAGCTCGGCATCCGGACCTCCCGGCGCTGTCGCTGGTGCGCCGCGTTTTCCGTTCTTACGGCCGCTCATGCCCGGGTTTTCATGCGCGGGGGTGGGACCGCTGGAATGTATCGATCATGCGCTCAGTGGTGACATGGGTATAGCGCTGAGTGGTGGAGAGGGAAGCGTGGCCCAGCAGCTCCTGGATGGTCCGCAGATCGGCGCCGCGGTCGAGCAGGTGGGTGGCGAAGGAATGCCGCAGTGCATGCGGCGAGACATGAAGCTCGATGGCGGCCTGCCGCACATACCGGTCCAGGATACGGCGCACACTGCGAACCCCAAGGCGCTCCCCCCGGAAGTTAAGAAACAGCGGCACGCTGGCTTCACCGCGTGCTGGCCTTTTTTTTTGGCGGGAGGAACGGCGCAATTGCGGCCAGGTCTGCAGGTAGGAGTCGACGGCGCACGCTGCCGGTTCCCCGAATGGAACCAGTCTTTCTTTCTGGCCCTTGCCGCGCACGCGCGCCACGCGCGATTTCAGATCGAAATCCTCTCGATCCAGGCCTACCAGCTCGCTGACCCTGACACCGGAAGCGTATAGAAACTCCAGAATGGCGCGATCGCGCCGCTGGAGCGGCGTGGCGTCCTCTGGATTTGTCACCAGCCGTAACACCTCATCCACAGAGAGAACCTGTGGCAAGCGCTTCTCTTTGCGCGGCGCCATGATCGACTTGGCCGGGTTGCGCCTGCAGCGACCTTCGCGGCAGCAGTACCGGAAGAACGAGCGCAGCGATGCGAGGCGTCGGGCGATCGAGGACTTCTTCTGCCCCTGCCGATGCAGGTACGCGAGATATCCGCGCACCTCGGGTGTCTGTACCTCGTCGGGAGTGGGGATGGATTCGGATCTATCCCGTGTGCCACGCAGGTAGGTTGTGAATCGGGCCAGATCGGAAGCATAAGCGCGTACGGTCTCAGGAGAGCTGTTTCGCTCCACCCCGAGATAGCGCAAGAAGCGCTCAATGGAGTTTAGCATTCAGCTTTCCAGCGTTCCAGGTCTTCGAGGGCCCGTTGCGTCATTACCTGGCGCCGTTTTCGGCGCGGGGTCGGAACCGCAGGTGGTGGTAGCAGTCCAAAGCTGATGTTGCTGGGCTGGTAGTCGTGGGAATCCGTCTGGCAGATGTACTGCAGCAGGCTGCCCAGAGCCGTGGTGCGCGGGAACACAACCGGTTCCTCGCCCGCAGCCAGGCGGGCCGCGTTGATCCCCGAGATCAGCCCGGTGGCCATGGCCTCCACGTATCCTTCGACGCCGGCGATCTGTCCGGCGAAAAACAACGTCGGGCGAGTGCGCGCCTGCAGAGTGGGGAGTAGCAGGGCGGGAGAGTTTATGTATGAATTTCGATGCACCTGGCCATAACGCACGAACACAGCGTTCTCGAGAGCCGGTATTATACGCAGAACCCGATCCTGTTCCCTCCGGCGCATCTGGGTCTGGAATCCCACCAGGTTGAAGTGATCCGCCGCGAGGTTATCCTGGCGCATCTGAATGACCGCGAACGGCCGGCGGCCGGTGGCGGGGTCGATCAGGCCAACGGGTTTCATGGGGCCGAAAAGGAGGGTCTCACGCCCGCGCCGGGCCATTTCCTCGATCGGCAGACAACCCTCGAAGAACAATTTTTTCTCGAAATCGTGCGTTGGATAAATCTCGGAACCCGCAAGAGCCTCATAAAAGCGGTCGTATTCAACCTCGGTCAGCGGGCAGTTGAGGTAATCCTCACCGCCCTTTCCGTAGCGCGAAGCACGGAAGGTGCGATCGGTGCGGATTGAACCGTGCTCCACGATGGGTGAGATTGCGTCGTAGAAGTACAGGTATTTTTTGCCGGTGAACTGCGCAACGCTGTGAGCCAGTGCCTCGGAGATCAGCGGGCCGGCAGCCACAATTACCATCCGGTCTTGCGGCAACTCCGTCATCTCCCGGCGGTGAACCTGGATGAGATCTTCGCCTTCGATCGCCTCCGTCACGGAGGCCGAAAACCGATCTCGGTCCACCGCCAGAGCGCCCCCTGCTGGCACCCGGGTGCCATCGGCAATGCGCAGTAGCAGCGAGCTGCAGCGGCGCAGCTCCGCTTTGAGCAGGCCGCTAGCCGTGTCGGGAGCTTCGGCTTTGAACGAGTTGCTGCACACCAGCTCGGCGAGCTGCGTCGTGGCGTGGGCGGGAGTCTGCACCACGGGGCGCATCTCGTACAGGTCCACACGGACCCCGCGCCGGGCAAGCTGCCAGGCAGCCTCCGATCCAGCGAGGCCGCCGCCGATCACGATGACAGGTTTTGAGTCAGACATGCGCCGTGAAGTGCTTAGGAGGAGGTTTCGAAAGGAATGTCGAGTATACCACGGCGCTCAGAGCCCACGAACCGAGCGATTCCTCTGGCCGGCAGATCAAAGCCGCTCCACGGCGGTTACTGCCGGCGATCTGGATGACGGGGAAGCCGGCCTTCACTGGCCGACCGTGACCTCTTCGGTCTTCGGAGTTTCAACCTGGCGGCTGAAGTCACAGTTCTCAGCCGGGCAGTGGCGTGTGGCCCCATGGCGCTTGGTGAACTTTTCCAGCACGAACGGGTGCTTGCACTGGGGGCAGGCCTCCAACACCGGCCGATTCCACCACACCTGGTCGCAGTTCGGGTACTGGTTGCAGCCGTAAAAGGTCTTGCCGCGCCGGGATTTGCGCTCGACGATCTGTCCGCCGCAACCGGGACGCGGGCAGGCCACGCCGATCTCCTTGAGCTTGATGAAGCGGCAATCAGGATAACGGCTGCAGGCCGTGAAGGCGCCGAAGCGCCCATGCTTGATGGCGAGCTGTGAGCTGCACTTGGGGCATTTCTCGTCCAGTAGCTGTTCCTTGTGCGACTCGACCTTGCCGTCCTTGTCGATCTGGATGCGCCGCGTGTTGCGGCAGTTCGGGTACCCCGAGCAGGCGAGGAACGGACCGTAGCGGCCTTTGCGTACGACCATCGACTTTCCGCAGCGCTCGCAGTCCTCCTTGACATCCTGAAAACCGTTGCCGGTTCCGTCGACGCCGACCTCCTGTGTATTGCGGCAGTCAGGATATCCGGAGCATGCCATGAACTTGCCATAGCGACCCCACTTGATGACCATCGGCTTGCCGCATTTCTGACAGGTCTGGTCGGTGGGTGTCTCCTCGGTTTTGACGTTGCGCATCTGCTTCGAGGCGCGTTTGAGATCCTTGTTGAACGACTTGCTGAATTTGTCGAGGGCCTTGACCCAGTTGAGCTTACCCTCCTCAATCTTGTCGAGTCCCTCTTCCATGCGTGCCGTGTAGGCTATGTCCATAATGTCGGTGAAGTTCTCGATCAGGAGATCGTTCACGAGGAAGCCGAGCTCGGTGGGAACGAAGCGCTTCTTCTCCTTGACGGTGTACTCCCGGTTCTGGAGAGTGGCGATGATGGTGGCGTAGGTGCTGGGCCGACCGATGCCGTTCTCTTCCAGCTCCTTGACCAGCATCGCCTCGCTGAAACGCGGAGGCGGCTGGGTGAAGTGCTGCTTGGGGGTGATGCTCTCCTGGCGCAGAGACTGGCCTTCCTTCAAATCCGGCAGCGACTTATCCGAGCTGTCCTCCGGCTCCTCTTCCTCCTGCGAGGAGGACGTCGGCTCCGGATCCCGGTACACGTCGAGGAAGCCGGCGAAGCGCATCACCAACCCCGATGCGCGGAACAGGTAGTTCCCCGCGCTGATATCCACGGTGGTGGTGTCGAAGCGGGCCGGATTCATCTGTGAGGCCACGAAACGGCTCCAGATGAGCAGGTAGAGCTTTTCTTCGTCCGTTCCAAGGTGCTTGCGAATGCTCTCGGGGTCCAGCTCCATCGACGACGGCCTGATCGCCTCGTGGGCTTCCTGTGATGCCTTGCGCTTGGCGTACGTGTTCGGCTTGGCGGGCAGGAAGGCCTTGCCATACTTGGTGTTGATGTGGTCACGCAACGCCGCCATCGCCTCGTCCGAGATACGCGTGGAGTCAGTACGCATGTAGGTGATGAGACCCACCGTGCCAAGCTCGCCGAGGTCGAGACCTTCGTACAGACGCTGGGCGACCATCATTGTCTTGCGAACGGTGAAGCCGAGCTTCTTGGAAGCTTCCTGCTGTAGCGTCGAAGTGATGAACGGGGCAAGAGGGTTGCGCTTTTTCTCGCGCTTGGTGACTTTCTGGACGCTGAACGGGACTCCCTTGAGGTCGCTCAGAATGGCCTGCGACTCCTCGGCGGTGTGCGGCACGAACTTCTTGCCGCCCTTCTGTGTCAGCCGGGCGTCGAATGCGGGCGGTTTGTCGGCGTGCAGTCTGGCGGCGATCGACCAGTATTCCTCGGGCTTGAAGGCCTGGACCGCCCGCTCGCGCTCGCAGATGACGCGTAGCGCAACCGATTGCACGCGGCCGGCGCTGAGGCCACGACGCACCTTCTCCCAGAGAAGTGGCGAAATCTTGTATCCCACCAGGCGATCCAGGATGCGACGGGCCTGCTGGGCGTTAACCTTGTCGAGATCGATCTTGGACGGATTCTCGAAAGCCTCCGTGACCGCCTTGCGTGTGATCTCCTGCAACAGCACGCGCCGGAGGCGGCCGCCGTTCTTCTTCAGCATCTGGGCCAGATGCCAGCCGATCGCCTCCCCCTCGCGGTCAGGGTCGGTTGCCACATAGATGCAGGACGCATCCTCGGCGAGCTTCTTGAGCTCGTTGATGACCTTCTTGCGGTTGGGAAGGACCTCGTAGGTCGGCTTGAAGTCGTTCTTCTCGTCGACTCCCAGCTTGCTCTTGGGCAAATCGCGGACGTGCCCCATCGAGGCCCGAACCACGTACTTGGAGCCAAGGAACTTGTTAATGGTTTTGGCCTTGGCGGGTGACTCTACGATGACGAGTGACTTTGCCAAATCTCAGTTCTCCCGTGCTCTGGGTGCAGGTAATATTAGTATCGTCCTACAGCTTTGCAAGGACGTTCCAGACTCAGGCGCTCAGGGTCGCTTCAGGAAGTGCTTGCCAGGAAGTGAGACCACGAGTCGCTTTAGTTCCAGATCTAGTAAATCTACCAATAGGTTACCAGCGTTCTCTCTCAGATTGGAAGCTACCACATCGATGTGGCGGGGCGCGCTCGGACTCAGCGCCTCGAGAATGCGCCGCGCCCGCTCACCCAGTTCGGCGGCCGAGTCTCCGGCTGGCTCCGGCCGGTGCCTGCAGTGGTCCGGGAGAAGCTCCTCGACATCCTGCCAGCCACGCACCAGGCGGGCGCCGTCCTGGATAAGGAGGTTTGCTCCCGCGCTCAATGGTGAGGTGACCGCCCCGGGCACCGCACCCACCTCGCGCCCCTGCTCGGCGGCCAGACGTGCCGTGATGAGAGAGCCGCTTGCTTCCGCGGCCTCGACCACGATCACTGCCTGGCTCAGGCCACTGATGATCCGGTTGCGAATCGGAAAGTGGAACGCCAGCGGCCGGCTGCCGAGTGGAAATTCGCTCAGCAGAGCTCCCCGGGAGGCGATTTTGCGCGCCAGGCCGACATTTGAAGCCGGATATACCCGGTCAATGCCGCACCCCAGCACCGCCAGTGTGCGGCCGCCCGCCTCCAGGGCTCCCCGGTGGGCGGCGGTGTCGATCCCGCGGGCCAGGCCGGAGATCACGGTGTAGCCGCGGGAAGCGAGGTCATAGGCCAGCCTCCGGGCTACCTCAGTGCCGTACGTCGAGCTACGGCGGGAGCCGACGATCGCCACCGCGGGATCGTCGCCTGGCTGGAGGGTGCCCTGGACATAAAGAACCGGGGGCGGGTCCGGCAGCCCCTCGCGCAGGCGGTCCGGATACTCCCTTTGGGGGCAGGCCAGAACGGTAGCCCCCAGGCGGTGGGCGCGACCGATCTCCTCGCGCGCCAGGTGCAGGCTCTGGGGGGTGGCAATGCTCCCCAGGTCAGAGAGGGCCCGGGGCGGCAGACCAGGAATCGATTGCAGGGCGGCTCCCGCGGCGCGGGCTATCCCTTCGGGATCGCCGAATGCGTCGAGCAGGGTGGTCCGAAGCCGCGGTGTCAGTCCGCGGACCCGGTTGAGGGCCACCCAGGCCAGGTTCGGTTCAGCCTTCATATAGATAGCTCCGGTGACGGGGCCAAAGTGAGGGTGATAACCCATCCCGCCGGGCGGCGTCAAGGGCAGGGGCAGCAACTTGCACGGTCAAAAACCGGCTATATGTTTGAAAGCAAAGATATTTACAGGGCGGATTTTCCAGCCCTGCCTTCGAGGTCGCTCAAAGGGGCAAACAGGGGCACCATTGAAGTCATGATGAAGCGGTTGCCAACGGATAATTGGCTGGATACAATACCGCCCGCCGGTCAGCGTGGCGCGCATCTGGTGCCCCTACGGCGGCAAGCTTCTAGCACTGCGGCCCCGCGCCACGACTCCTTGATGCTTCTCCAAGGTCTACCTGCATGATGTTTCAAGGTGTCGATCTGTCTTCATATTTCTGGATCATCATCCTCTTCCTGCTCGTTGATGCCATCAAGGTGCTCGTCGAGATCGGGAACCGTCCGGTCCAGCGCGCGTTCAGCAGCGATCTGAGCAAGGTGACGGCGCTCATCCCGACCCACAACGGGCGGGATGTGATTCGCGAGACCGTCGGGGATCTCATCCGCGCCGGGCTGCCCCGCGACCAGATCCTGATCATTGACGATGGCTCAACAGATGGGACGGCCAAGGTTCTCGAGGAGCTGGAGGTACGCTTTTACCGCATCCCCAACATGGGAAAAGTCTCAGCGATCAACTTTGGCGTCCACCGGGTACGAACAGCCTATGTTCTGCTGCTCGATGACGATACGCGTATCGGCAACGCACGCATACCGACCTCGCTTCTGAACACGTTCGACACCGTTGCCTTCAACGTGATCCCGGATCGGCGCGATCGGCACGGGCCGAAAGGCTCGGGCCTCGTTGCATGCATGCAACGCTACGAGTACTGCAGGTCGATGGAGATCGCGCGGCGGTTCCAGGACGGCACGGCCAGCATCAGCTGCATCTCCGGCGCCATTGGCCTGTTCAAGAAAGAGCGGCTGCAGGCCTTCCACCACAAGCACACGGGTGTCTTCCGGGGCGAGGACCTCCAACGCACCATCATCGAGCTTCTGAACGACGGCAAGGTGGTCTTCGTCGATGAGCCGGTGTGGACGGTGGTGCCGGACGACATGACCGGCCTCGTACGCCAGCGATTAGTCAACTGGTATCCCGCCCACTACCACATGTTCTTCTCGTACCTGAAGCTGATCTTCAAGCGCAGGTTCCCGAGGCGCATGCGCTACGAGATGGCCTATAACGTGTTGGTAGTTCTCACCGAACCTCTCCGCGCCTGGTCTCTGGTGATGATCGCCTACCTCGGCCTGTGGCTCGAGTTCGGGTTGATCTACCTGCTCTACCTGTCACTCGAGATGTATCCGTTCGTGACCGTCCAGAGGAAAATCAACAGCGGTTACAAATACGTGGTGCTGGTGCTGTATCCCGTGTTCGGTCTCAGTAACGTGGTGATGCGTGTGCTGGCTTTCGCCGTGTGGATCTACAAGCGTTTCATCAGCGGCGAGATGCGCCGCAAGACCGACAAGGATCGTAAATGGAACATGGCGGCGGAAGGCTAGACAGGATGCTTCGCCCCAGAGCGGGACCGGGCGTGTGGCTGCTGCTCTTCCTGATCACAGCCGGAACGGGTGCTGCTGTGGCTAACAGCGAGCCTGCTCCGGGCGATCGTAACCGGGAGCAGGCAGGCGGGTCGGCGGAAGAGCAGGCAATCAGGAAGTACCGGCAGCAGCTCGAGAGGGAGCCCGGAAACTCATCCGTGCGCCTCGACCTGGCCCGCAATCTGGCCTGGGCAGGGCGCTACGCGGAAGCACGCCAGGAATGCCAGCGGGTGCAGTCGGACTCGCGCCATGCAGAGACGGTCTATCAGGCCAGGAAGCTCGAAGCGCAGATCCTGAGCTGGAGCGGGAACCAGAAGGTTGCGGGCGAAATCTACGAGCAGCTCCTGAAAGAACGCCCGAACGACATCGATCTGCAGGTCGGCCTGGCAAACACGCTGGCCTGGAGCGGGTGGAGCCGCAAGGCGGAAACGCAATACGAATCGATCCTCCGCTCAAAGCCGTTGCCCGACGCCGAACAAGGACTTGCCGAGATTTACCGCGGCGACGGGAGGTGGGACGACGCGGAGAAGCGTTACAACAACGTCCTGAGGGTTCGCCGGAACGACCCCTGGGCGATCCGGGGCCTGAACGAGCTTCGCCGGAGCACCATGGTCACGCTGAAGGTCTGGCCGGGATTCTTCCGAGACTCGACCGATTTCGACCGTGATACGTATGGTGCCAGGGTGGATCTTCTGCAGAGGCGACGCCTCTCGATCCGGACCGGGCTCGTGCGTAGCCGCTACGAGCAGGCGAACGGTGAGCAGATCTACCGCACCACGCTCCCCCTGCAGGGCACTCTGAAGGTCGGCCCGATGTTCTCCCTCTCGGCCGGGATATCCAGAAACGATTACACCGAAGCACCGGATACAACCTCCTTTTTCGTGCACGGCTTACTCGCCCCGGGCGGGGATCGGGTTCGAATCCGGCTGGGATTCGATCGCTATGACCTGATCGACGGAGCCGATCCCCTGGAAGAGTATCTTTACAACCAGGTGAAATCGATCGAGGTTGCCCGCCAAAAAATTCACGTGGACGAGGTTCGCGCCGGCATCTTCCTGCGCTTCACGGGCCGGCTCACGCTGGACGCTGACCTGGCGCGGGGCGAGTATTCAGACGACAACCTGCGAATCATGAGCTACAGCCGGCTGTCGTACCGCCTGCCGACGAAACCCCGCGTCGATCTGTACGGGGCGTTCTACTACCAGAACGTGGACGATCGCTCACCACTCTATTGGGATCCCTCCAACTTCCAGAGCTATGCGCTGGGGGCCCGGTGGGAGGATTCGTGGGAGGGCATTCACCATTTTGCCCCGGAGGGGCAGATCGCTTTCCACCCCAACGAGGAGGATCTTCTCGGAGGCCAGATCCAGGGATACACGGAATGGGATCTCAATGACTACCTCTCGCTTCGCGGCTCCGCCATGTACCTGACTTCACCTCAGGATAGGAGCGGCACCGGCGAGGATTACGACGCCTACTACATCTCGGGGGCTCTCGTGGCACGTTTCCCGCACCGCGGCTCCCAGCCTCAGGCGCGCGGCGCTGGGAACCCTTAGGCTATGGAATTCTCACTCGGCATCTGGGACTACATTCACTTCGGGCTGGCGCTCGGAGTGTTCATCCTGGCGCGTCTGAGCCTGCGACCGATTGCCATCCGCTGGGTCGCGGTGTGGCTCAGCGTCTACCTGTCCACGAGGTATTTCTGGTGGAGAATTCTGTTCACGTTGAACACCACGAGCACCGTGGGGATTGTGATCAGCGTGAGCCTGCTTCTCGCCGAGGCGTACGGATTCCTGGCAGCGGTACTTTTCTATTTTCAGACCCTGTCGCCCCGCGAAGACACGCTGCCGCCTGCCGATCCCAGCCACTCTCCCTCGGTAGACATCATGATCACGATTTACAACGAGCCGATCGATATCCTCTACCGCACGCTCGTTGCCTGCCAGGCCATCGACTATCCGTCCAAGGAAGTGATCGTCTGCGACGACGGACAGCGCGAGGACGTCCGCAAGCTTACAGAAGAGCTGGGGTGCCGGTACATCCGGGGACCCCGCAACGAAGACGCGAAAGCAGGGAACCTGAACCATGCACTCGGGTTGACGAACGGTGATCTCGTTCTGACGTTCGATATCGATCACATCCCCGTTCGATCCTTCCTCAGCGAAACCGTTGGATTTTTTCAGAACCCCAAGGTCGTCCTGGTTCAGACCGCCCACCATTTCCACAACCCGGACATCTTCCAGAAGAACCTGCGGGTCAAGGAGATCGCCTCCAACGAGCAGGACATGTTCTTCCACGTCGTGCAGGCGGGACGAAATCGCTGGAACTCGAGCTTCTACTGTGGCAGCGGCGCCGTCCTGCGCCGCAGCGCCCTCGAGGAGATCGGCGGATTCCTGACCGACACGGTCACCGAGGACATTCACACCAGCATCACCCTGCACGGGAGAGGGTACCGCTCCGTCTACGTCAACAAGGACCTCGCAGCCGGTCTGGCTCCGGAGGACTTCACCTCGTATCTCCGCCAGCGCCAGCGCTGGGCGCGGGGGTGCTTCCAGGTCTTCCTCAGGACCAATCCGCTGTGGGCGCGGGGTCTGAAGCTGAGCCAGAGGATCTGCTATTTCGCGTCGATCTTCTATTTCCTCCACGGGCTGCCCAGGCTGATCTTCCTGCTGGCACCTCTGACCTACCTGCTGTTCAACCAGTACCCGCTGAGAGCGGGGATCCTGGAGCTGATCAGCTACTACCTGCCGCACCTGGTCGCCTTTGTGTCGGTGCTGCCGGCCATCACCCGCGTCTTTCGGAAGACTTTCTGGGCCGATATCTACGAGACCGTGATGTGTTTGCCTCTGACGTTGGCTTTCTTCGGCGTGCTCTTCAACCCACGCAAGAGAGACTTCGCTGTCACCCCGAAGGGATTGACGCTTCCTTTCGCCACGATTCATCTGGGGGTCGCATGGTGGCTGCTAGTTCTCGGACTCCTGACGGCCGTGGGGATCTGGATGGGACTGGCCGCGAAGACGACCATCGCCAACAACGA
>CBEVTG010000005.1:0-14977 GCA_965552745.1 uncultured bacterium | reverse complement strand
CTGTATTCGGTGGTTCGCGGAATCTGCGACAAAGATCCTGCCGTCCGCGTCAATACTGATCCCTGCGGGGAGCCAGAATTCACCCGCTCCTGATCCGGTGCCGCCTAGAACGGTCAGAAGGCGACCGCTTTGATCGTAGACCTGCACGACATCGTGCAGGGCCTCGACCACATAGATATGCCCTTCTCCATCAACGGCAATCCCCTTGGCTTTGTCGAAATTGCCGGCCTGCCTTCCCGGTTGTCCGAAGGAGCTGAGGTGCCGGCCGGCGGGGTCAAAAATCTGCACCCTGAAATTCATCGAGTCGCTCACATAGAAGCGACCCTCGCGGTCCACCGCAACCGCCACGGGGTAGTTGAATTCACCCGCCTGAAGACCCCGCGTCCCGAAGCTTTCAAGCCTCTTGTCCTCTGTGGAGTAGGTGAAGATCTTGTGACCCAGAGTGTCGGCAACGTAGAGGACGCGACGCCGTGCATCGAACGCCAGGCCAGTGGGTCTGAGCAACTCTTCCTGACCAAAGCTGTCGATCCATTTGCCCTTGAAATCAAAACGGAGGATGACACGCCTGTGTGAATCCGACACGTATAGCCAGCCTCGTGGATCGATGGCGACTCCCACGGGTGATTTCAGAGGTTCGCCGTTGGCCCGAATGATCCTGCGGTAACGGGAGCGCTCGAGGTCATACAGATGAACACAACGAGAATCGGGATCGGCGACCGCTATGAGTCCTCCGGAGTTCGTGGCAATCGCATAGGGTCGAACCAATCCGTGACGGGTTCTACCGCGGATCAAGTAGGAGATGAAACGGGCGAACCAGCTCGAACGGATTCCAAGGTCCCTGGGCGTGCTGAATGAGCGCACGTATTCGAGGCGGGGCTGCGCGGGAGGCGCCGGCCAGAATATCCGGGGCGCGGAAGCGTCAGGTTCGAACGGACGGTGGGTGGAGCAGGCCGAAACGCACGCCGTAAGCAGGATGCAGGCGACGGTCGCAAAGAAATTCATCTTTCGGAGTCGCCCCTGTGCTGCGGATTGGACGTACGAGTCGATAGTGTTTTCGTTCCTCAAAAGAATCGCCTCGTAACTTTCACAATCCAGGTATCATCGAGCAACTCGGTTCCGTTGGTACGCTCGTAGTGTGAGTAGCCGGCGGAAAAGCGCCAGCTGTGGAGGTCGTAGTCCAGGCGCGGATGGTACGAGAGGATCTCCTCCTTGCCGATCGTGGTGAAGAAGCGATTCTCGTACCGTAGCTGCATGTGGACCCGAAACGATCTCCAGAACCTCCAGTGTGCTCCCACCAGAGCTACCTCCGAGTCATTCACCAGATCGCTACCGGGCAGCAGGGGAGAGTTGCTCGTGGGGTCGGGAAAAAAGTTTGAGATGCCGTCAGTAGAAGACAGTGCCAGGGAAAAGCCTCCCAGAGGGTGGCTCAGCGAGCCTGCAATGGTGATCCCGTCGCTTTCCTGCAGGCCATACTGGAAAGTATCGCGGACGGACTCACGATACGTAGCTGAGGCGCGTCCACGCCACGCGCTGTTCAGTCGCCGCTGCCAGCCTGCGGTGAGACGGTTCTCATCGTAGGTGTAGCCGACCCCGGTGGTGTCATTATCATCCAGGGTGCGCGAGAGGGTGATGAAGGCTTCCTCATCAGAGCGAAGAGCGAACTGGGTGGTAACTTCGGCGAATTGTGTAAGTGTCTGACGATCGGGTTCCGTATTGAAACGGGTTTCATCGTAACCGATGGAATAGGATGTCCGTAGCGAAACCCGCGTCCACTCCCGGCCGTAACGCACCCCCGTGCCGGCTCCGACGAAGCGCTGTTCGAGGAGACCTGTTGGGGATGCCGTATCGATGCGTCCGACATTCAGGGATCCCAGGCTCTCCCAGTGCGGATTCCACCTGAAGCGGGTGTAGGTTCTGAAGGTATGACTGGCGGAGTCGACGAACTGGCCCTGGTTCTCGTTGAACACATAGTTGAACCCGGTGCGCAGCCTCGATCCCGGCGGTAATTCGAAATTGATCGATCCGCGGCTGGCGGTGAGCTTATCTCGCTGGCCGGTGTTGAAAAGTGCTTTGGAATCGGTGTAATGGAGGGTCTGCAACAGAGTGGCGCCTCCGTCAAATCGGGTGCGTTCCGTGAGCGAGAATTCCTGTCGATCGAAAGCGGTGTTGTTCACCTGCTCCTTTTCCTCATGAAGGTCATAGCGAAAGGTTATTTCGCTGTTACCGAATTTCCTGTTGTAGTCGAATACACCGATCTTCTTCCGCTCACGAAGAATCAGAGGAGAAAGTACCTCGTAGCTGGTGCGATTGAACAACAGGCGCATTTTCCGCGTCCCGCTGCCAGCCAGATTCCACTCGATACCCCAGGCCGAGGTGTCTCTTTCGCTTGCTGAAAGAGTGGCGCCTGTAACATTGGTGGTGGAGCGCCGCGCGAACAGGGTCAGAGGAAACGGGCGATTCGGGAAAAGAGTGCCAAGAGCCCGGTATCCGAGGTTCTCTGAATCCAGGGTGGCCCCGTTCGATTTCCGATCGGTGAGATACCAGTCAAGGCCGAGGGAAAAGCGGTTGAGGCGTGGATCCCAGAGCGAGCCATCCAGGCCGAGTGAATATCTTTGCCTGAAGGCATCGAACGTGTTATCCCCTCCATCCGTCTCACCCGAAGTGCTGTAATACTCCCAGTCCGCGGAGCCGGTCCAGCGCATGAAGTTAGACCGTGGACGTTCGGGGGCTTCCCATTGGGCGAGGACAACCCCCTGCGCCACGATAAGGCAAAGTGCGAATCCGCCCGCAAAACCGGAGAACCTCACTCCAGGCCACCTCCCAGAAGAGGCCGAGCGGATCTATTGCGTTCATCACAAGCGCGACCCGCCCGGCCAGCCGGCTGCCGGTTACTTCTGGTGGCAGGTAAGGCAGAGCTGGCTACCAGCGTTCGTCTTCACAAGGAAGGGGGTAGCCGTGTTGTCATGAGGATCATGGCAACTCGCACACTGCACCTTGCTTGAAAAGAGAGGAACGGTCTGAGCTGCATCCACCCAGGCCGCGGATGACGGCGTAGCCAGCTCTCCGTCATTGGTTGCCAGCGTTCCATCGTAGGTGAAGTTCACCGGATGGTCGTTGGACAGATCGATGCCGAGATTGGTGGCACGACCCGCGGCAATCTGAGCGCTTGCGTTGAGTTCGTTGCCAGAACCCATCGCCGGGTTGCCTCCCGTATCGTTTGCGGGATTACCAAGATCGTTCACGCCCACCGTTCCATCGTGACAACTCATGCACAGGTTCGAGACATCCGAACCACCGCCAATGTCCGTGACATCAGCGGCGTCCATGCTGGATGAAACAGCGTTGTCATACACTCCATAAGCTGCTACGACCGACTGAGTGTGGTTCCACAGAGGAACGGCCGGACTGGCCTCGTGGGGTGTGTGACAGAAGACGCAGATCTGGTCTTCATCAGTAGATCGATCGGTGATCTGATCCGCACCCACCGTGGTGGAGAGGTTGTGCTTTGTGTCTTCGACATTGGCCTGGCCAAAAACCAGCACCATAGCGGAGCCGAGGACGAGGCAGATTGTTGCTGCTCGTGCTGCCATGCGGCGCATACTGTGTTACCTCCTTTGAAATCAATTCGTGTTAGTTGTTCTCGAGCCTGGCCGCAGGCAAAACGGTTGCATTCACCTCCTTTGAAACCGGGATCTTCGATTGAGAGAGATTTTTCGTGGATCCTTGTGCCGCCCGGTCATCATCTCCAGGCGGAGGGGTTTTCTGTGTCAGATACTGGAAGATCTGTACCCGGGCGTTGACCTGGTCGACGATGTAAACTCGATCCGAGTCGTCGATGTGAATGCCGGCTGGAAGCCAAAAGCTCCCCGGCCTCTTGCCCAGGGCCCCAACGAACAGCAGCAGCTCGTTCTCGCTGTTGAATATCTGGAAGTTGTTGAAGGCGGCATCCACGACATAGATGTGGTCTTCGCTGTCCAGAGCAATTCCTTTCGGTCGATGGAAGCTGCCAAAGCCGTCTCCTGCCTTCCCGAACTCCTGCAGGTGCGCTCCATCCGGCGACAAGATCTGCACCCTGAAGTTTCCAGTGTCCACGACGTACAGATTCCCGTCGTTGTCTACGGTGAGATTCGTTGGAAAGTTGAATTCACCGGGACCGCTACCACGGGATCCCCAGCGTGCCAGGAACTCTCCGTCCGGGCTGTAGACGAAGATCTGATGCTGGTGGCTGTCGGCTATGTACAGCCTTTGCCGATAGGAATCGAATGCCAGCCCGGTCGGGTTGCTGAGCCCCTCTTTCTTTCCCAGAGCAAGTTCGATGTTGCCATCACTGCCAAAGCGGAAGACTTGATCCAGATCGGCGTCAGATACGAACATGCGGTCACGATCATCAAAGACAATCCCGATGGGTGTGTGCAAACGCACCCGCCCGTTTGCCCCCAGTTGTCGAACCTCCCGCTTGTCTCCGTCGAACATGACGACCACCCCGAGACCGGTGTCGGTCACGTACACGCGGCCCTTGGAATCTGTGGTTACGCCATAAGGCTTGCGAAGGGAGATGCCGGTCTCTTTATCAGGTCCCAGGAAGAACCGCATCCAGCGGTTCGACTTTTTCTTGAAATTGGAGCTACCGTGCAACGAATCCACGTAGCGAATCCGCGGTGGATCGGGCGGCAGTGGCCAGACCAGATCGGATGGCGATTCCGTCTTTGCGGATCGGCGTCCAGCTTCTTGACCCGCAGCAGCCGGAGATGGTGTCTGAAGAACGAGGAGAAGAATGAAAAAGGGGACAGTGATCGGTGCCAGGAAAGCTCTCGGGTTCTGTCCGAATGCCACTAACTGACCCCCTTGAGGTCTTCGCGACCCTGAAAAAAGCCCTTTTAACCAATATAGATTCGGAGATTCCGAACGCAAGTAACGCTATGAAAAATCAGGGTTTATTCTGATTTTTATGCGTGAAAACGCGCATATGTGTAACGATTGGTGCCACCTGTTGGAGAACCTTGCCGATCAGAATCTGCTGCCATACCATCTACATTTCGTCCGGGGAAAAATTCCGTGGCACGGGTGATTGAAGCTAGAGGACTCAGGAAGCGGTATGGCTCGTTTACCGCTGTCGATGGTGTTGATTTCTATATCCGCTCCGGGGAGTGCTTTGGCTTCCTGGGACCCAACGGTGCGGGCAAGACGACCACCGTCAAGATGATCCACTGCACCTCACCCATCAGCGCCGGCGAGTTGTACGTCTTTGGTCAGGACGTTCGCGAGCATCCCAGGGAGATCAAGGCCCGTGTGGGAGTGTGCTCGCAGGACAACAACCTGGATCCAGATTTCACGGTGCGCAAGAACCTCACCGTGTTCGCGCGATATTTCGGCATCCCGGCGCGTCTGGCCGAGGAACGAGCCTCTTCACTTCTCAGTTTCATGGGGCTCAGCGATCGCCAGAACAGCCGCATCAAGGATCTGTCGGGCGGTCTCATGCGACGCCTCGTCATCGCCAGGGCGCTCGTCAACGAGCCGGCCCTGCTCATCCTGGACGAGCCCACAACGGGGCTCGACCCGCAGTCCCGGCATCAGGTGTGGGAGCGCGTTCGCATGCTGAAGAGACAGGGCAAGACGATCCTGCTCACGACCCACTACATGGACGAGGCGCAGATCCTGTGCGATCGCCTCGTGATCATGGACTACGGGAAGATCCTGGTAAACGGACCCCCCGCGGAGCTGGTGCAGAACCACCTGAGTAAGGAGGTCGTCGAAGTGTGGGGGTATGGGCCGGAGCTCGTCGAGCATGCCCGTGGAAGCGGCTGGACGTTCGAAACCCACATGGATCGATTATTTGTCTACACTGATGCCGCTGAGCAGGTTTTCACCGAGATAGCCGCGAAGCACGCGTCCGACCGCTGCACCATCCGGACCGCGGGCCTGGAAGATCTCTTTCTCAAGCTCACGGGGCGGGAGCTGCGTGAATGAGCACTCTCGTCGGGAACCTCAGTGGCAGGGCCATGCGGGTGTGGCAACGAAACTTCGATGTCTATCTGGTGACCTGGAAGACAAACTTCATTCCGCCCCTGCTGGAGCCGATCTTGTACCTGCTGGCGTTCGGAGCGGGAGTGGGCACCCTGCTCGAAGAAGTTCCCTACAGAGGGGAGATGATCCGTTACACGACTTTCATCGCGCCCGGACTGCTGGCTACCCAGGTGATGTTTCAGACATTCTTTGAGAACACCTTCAACACGTTCGTGCGCATGTATTACCAGCGAACATTCAATGCCATTGTCACAACGCCCCTGTCTATCGAAGACGTGATGGCAGGGGAGCTCCTCTGGGGCGCCACAAAGGGTACGATCGGCTGTGCGGTCATGATGGCGGTGATCAGCTGCTTCGGGCTCCTGCAGTACCCGCACGCGCTGGTGATCCTGCCGTTCTCGTTCCTGGCGGCCCTCTTCTTCGCGGGCCTGGCCCTGTGCTTTACCGGTGTCGTTCCGGCCATGGACACGTTCAATCTGCCGACCTTTCTCCTGGTGATTCCGATGTTTCTGTTCTCGGGAACATTCTTCCCTATAGAAGTTCTGCCTGGCTGGGCGCAGATGCTGGCTGAAATTCTCCCTCTGACGCATGTGGCGAGGTTCATGCGCGAGGCGAGCTTCGGACGGCTTCCGGTGAGCCTGTGGTGGGATTTGCTCTATCTGACGGCGTTGGCGATACCGATGTGCCTGCTCGGGATCTACCTCATGCGCCGCCGCCTGGTGAAGTAGATGCCGCCCCGGATCTGCCCCTCGAATTGAAATGTCTCTTCCCGTTCTGGCAATGGCTGGCTTCGGAGCGCTGCTGGTTCTTCTGTGGGTGCTGTCCTCGAGGATTGTCCTCATGGGATCCCGGAAGGTCAGGATTCTGGCCCGGGTCCTCGAGGAAGAGAAACGGGCGGGGCAGACTCCCGGAAGAACGCCGGCTGTGACGGTGGTGGTCACAGCACGGAACGAGGCGGATCAAATCGAAACCACGGTGCGCAGCCTGCTGCGGCAGCGGCACCCGCGCCTGGAAATTATCGTCGTCGATGATCGCTCGAGCGATGGAACCGGGGATCTTGTCAGGAAACTGGAAGTGGAGGCACCCGAGGGTGTCCGGCTGCGGCTCATCCGTAACGAAACACTTCCCGATGATTGGACCGGCAAGTGCCACGCCTGCCACCTGGGTGCTGCCCATGCCACGGGTGACTGGATTCTTTTCACCGATGGGGACGTGCGCTTTACGGACGAGGATCTTCTGATCCGTGTCGTGAACTATGCGGAGCAAAACAGACTCGATCATGTGGCCGTGATCCCCGATTTGCGCCCGATGTCAGCCGTGCAGGCGGCACTCGTGGCCGTTTTCGGACAGATGTTCATGCTCGCGGCACGCGCCCATGAGATGGATCTCGATCTGCGGCGAGGCGGAATCGGCGTGGGCGCCTTCAACCTGGTGCGCCGCCGCTCCTACGACCGCATCGGGGGGCACCAGCAGCTGAAGATGGATCTGGCCGACGACGTCAAGCTCGGAAGGTTGCTCAAGGAGTCGGGTGCCCGTCAGCGCCTGTTCAACGGACTGGATCTGATCCGGTGCCCCTGGCATCGTGGGGCGCTGAACGTCGTACGGGGGCTGGAGAAGAACTTCTTCGCGGGTCTTGGATTTTCTCTGCCGTTTCTCAGCCTGTGGACGGGCACCGTGCTCATGCTCAACTTCGGACCCGCCTGCGTCGGCGTGTTTGCTTCAATCTATCTCTGGGGCTCAGTCAATCCGTCTCTGCTGGCGGCAGTCTGGCTGCCTTTTGTCATCCAGGTCGTTCTCGTGGCCGGAGCCTACTTCGTGGAAGCACCTCGCCAGGGTTACGGTGCCATGACGCTAACCCTTCTGCATCCCCTCTCGGTGCTTCTCCTGCTGGCGGCCGCATGGAACTCCGCGCTGCGAACGCTGGTTCGTGGCGGTGTGCAGTGGCGGGGAACCTTTTACCCGCTGCACCGTCTGAGGGAAGGTCTCGTGCGGCAGGGTACGGGGCTTGCCGTAACTCCGCCGGGGGTCGGGAGCGACCGGGGGTCCGAAAAGACTTGAAATGAGCCGCCGAAATAGGTAAGAATCAGCGTCTAATCTTTCCTTGCCCGCCCCGATCTGGGTAGTTCTCGGGAGAGGGTGTGCCATCCAGAAGCATTATGCTCCGCGGCTGAAGTTCCGGCTGGTCTGGAGAAGGTGCATCTGACTACCTTGAGGTGAAAATCATATGAAAAAGATCAAAATTGCGGTCGCCGGTGTCGGGAATTGCGCCAGCTCACTGATCCAGGGCTTTTCCTACTACTCGAACGGGAGTGCCGATGAGGCGATTGGCCTCATGCACTGGAAGATAGGCGACTACCGTCCCTGCGACATCGAGGTGGTTGCAGCCTTTGATATCGACGAGAGGAAGGTGGGCAGGGATGTGGCTAACGCCATCTTCGCGCCGCCAAACTGTGCAAAGGTGTTCTGCCGCGAGGTGCCGAAGACCGGCGTCCGGGTGCGCATGGGCCGGGTACTCGACGGACTCTCCGATCACATGCGCGAATACCCCGACGCGCACACGTTCGTGCCCGCCCGCCGTAAACAGCCGCAGCACGAAGATGTGGTGGAGGTTCTTCGTGAGTCGAAAGCGGAGATCCTGGTGAATTACCTGCCCGTGGGATCGCAGCAGGCGACCGAATTTTACGCCGCGTGTGCGCTGGAGGCCAACTTGGCCTTCATCAACAACATTCCGGTATTCATAGCCAGCGATTCTGCTTGGTCCAACAGCTTTGAGGAGAAAGGGCTGCCTCTCATCGGAGATGATATCAAATCACAGCTGGGCGCCACCATCACACACCGCATGCTCACGGATCTGTTCAATAAACGTGGTGTGAAGCTGGAGCGAACTTATCAGCTCAACACGGGTGGGAATACCGACTTCCTGAACATGCTCAACCGCAACCGGCTGGCGTCCAAGAAGGTTTCAAAAACTGAAGCCGTGCAGGCGGTCGCTGAGCGGCGCCTCGTGGACGACAACATTCACATTGGGCCGAGCGATTTCGTGCCCTGGCAGAAGGACAACAAGATCTGCTTCATACGCATGGAAGGAAAGCTTTTTGGAAATGTTTCCATGGATCTCGAGATGCGGCTTTCCGTTGAGGATTCACCCAACTCCGCCGGCGTTGCCATCGATGCGATCCGCTGTTGCAAGCTGGCGCTGGAACGCCGGCAGAGCGGGGTGCTTTACGGTCCGGCCGCCTATTTCTGTAAGCATCCTCCCCGGCAGTACACGGATGACGAGGCCTATCGTATGACGGAGGCGTTCATTGATGACGCCTGGGATGGAAAAGTGGCGAAGCTTCCCGTACGTAGAAACACGCGCAGACGGCTGGCAGCTTTCAAACAATAGAGGCTGCATCCTTTGAAGATCAATCGGGTACAAGAAGGCAAGCGGATGCACGAGCACTTCTCCGCGGTGGCGGAGGTTTACAACGATATCCGCATCACCGACGCGGAGCCCGTTCACGCCATCGTGCAGCACCTGGGTGATCGCCCCTCAGTGCGGGCCGCTGACATCGGCTGTGGTGGCGGCCGGTATGATCTGTTGCTATCTCAGTGCCTGCCGGATCTGCATCTCGTCTGCAATGACATCAACCCGGAGATGTTGCGTGAAGCGGCACGCTACCTTCGGAAGCACGGGTTTGACCGCTTCTCCGCTGTGCAATCCGACGTTTCCGAGCTGGATCTACCCCATGCCAGCCTGGACTGCGTCATGACTTTCAATACCATTCACCATTTCAGTCCCGAGTCGTTTCTCGAGCGCGCGGCTCGTGCGCTGCGCGATGACGGATGGGTTTTCATCTACACGCGCCTGAGGAGCCAGAACGCAACCAGCATCTGGGGAAAACATTTTCCAGGGTTCACTGGGAAAGAAACACGTCTCTACGATCTTGCGCGGATGGAGCGTTGCGCAGATCAGGTGGACACACTCAGACTGTCATCGATCGAGTTTTTCCGGTTCGAGCGGGAGGCGTCGCTGGATCAGCTCATCCACCGGGCCAGAAATCGGCACTACTCAACGTTCTCCCTCTATTCCGGCCAGGAACTTGAAGCGGCCCTCCGGGGCTTCGAGCAAAATCTCCGGCGCCGGTTTCCGGATCCCGCCTCCATCCGCTGGTACGATGAGAACGTGCTGATCGCGCTCAGGAAAATCTCGGGCCCGGGCACCTGAGCCCGGAACGACTGGGCGGTGGCTCGGGAGGGTTGCCCGGGGGCTTCGGCGGCTCGCCCGGCGGGAGTCTCGGATCCAGGGGCGGCTTGGGGGGATGCAGCGGAGGCTTCGGTGGCTCGGGCAACTGCAGATCCTGGCCGTGCTCCATGCGATCCCGCATTGACCTGACTTCATCCTGCCTCTTCCTATGATCCCCTCTTCCAGTCACGGGCGGTGCGGAAGCCCCGATAAGGAGGCGCGCCGCGATCGAGACAAGCCGTGGCTCCACAGATGACTGCAAACGTGTCACTTGATGTCGACGGCGAGCATCAGCCAGGTGTTTTCGGGCTTCTCCCTGCCGTGGTGCGGCTCCAACCCCTCTCCCTCATACCGGTACCAGACGTTCGAGCGCATCGCACCGAGTTCGGGATCGAGAGCGGGAAGCTCCTCCAGTCGCAGGCCGTGTGCCACCAGCGGGGCAGCACTCACAAAATAGACAATGTCTTCGTTCGTCTCTTCCGGCCGGCTGCTGAAGTGCGCCATGACGTGGGCGCCGCTGTTCAAGCAATACTCGCCGCTTTCGCTGGAGTAGTCGTGCGCCATTGACGGGCGCAGAGCGAGAATGCGAGCGAACGCCAGCGCTTCCTGGCGCGCCGGTCCATGCAGTTTTCGGATTTCGGCCCTGAGCGGATCCTCCGCGCCGTCGGAAGTGCCGGCGTGGCCGCAGCCGGCGGCCAGGGCGGACAGGCAGGCGATCCCCAGAAAAGCGAAGACACGGACCAGGCGTTGTTGGGTCATGGCATACCTCGCATAATGTGCGGGACGGTGGCCCACAGCGTAACATCACGGCGTACGGGCGTAAAGAAGGGCGGTTCTGGACGCCGGGCCACGGGTGCTTGAGACGGACATGAAGTTGGGGTTACCCTAACGGCTCACTAGGAGAGGGGAGTCTGATGAAGTTCCTGTTGAAGCTCGTGTGCTTGACCCTGGCGGGAGGAATGATGGGTTGCGGTATCGTGCCGGACAGTCCGGAATCCTTGAGCAAGCTCGCGGACGAGTACTGGGAGGGGCAGCTGGCCTCGAGCCCGGTGAGCGCCACCACGATCGGCGACCGCAGGTACGATCACCTGCTGGCCGACATCACTCCCGAAGGGCGTGAGCTCGACCGGCGGCGGTTGGCGGACGTGCTGGAACGGGCGCGGGCCATCGACCGCGATGATCTCGAACCCGCCGATCAGCTTACCCGCCTGGCGCTCATCAATGAGCTGGAGGGGGATCTGGCCCTGATCGACTGTGGTCTCGACGATTGGAGCGTCGATCCGTTGAATGGGCCGCAGGTGAGTTTTCTCAACATAGAGTCGTTCCAGCGGGTTCGCTCGGTCGAGGAGGGCCGGGCCATGGCTCAGCGCTGGCAGGCCATGGGCCCGTACGTGGACGTGCACGTGGCCAGTCTCAGGAGGAGCCTGGACCAAGGCAGAATTGCAACGAGAGACGCCATTTTGAAGGTGATCGAGGAGATCGGAGATCTCCTGCAGCAACCCGAGGACGAATGGCCGCTCCTCAAGCCTCTCGAGACATCCCATCCGGACTGGAGCTCCGCGGAGCGCACGGAGTTCGAGGAAGCTCTCCGGCGAGCCGTGCGCGAGTCGGTGCGCCCGGCCATGGCGCGGTACGGGAAGTTTCTGCAGGAGGAACTCCTCCCCAGAGCCCGATCACAGGAGCGGCCGGGAATCGTGCACATCCCAGGCGGTATCGACTGCTATCGAAACCTGGTTCGCGTTCACACGTCCCTCGATCTTTCGCCCGAGGATATTCACCAGACCGGTCTGGCTGAGGTTTCGCGCATCAATGCGGAGATGGAGCGGCTGGGTGAGCGTGTGCTGGGCACCTCCGATCGCCGCGAAATTCTGAGCCGCTTGCGAACCGATCCCGATCTCTACTTCGAGACGGCTGATCAGGTGGCCGACAAGGCCGAGTCGGCGTTGCGCAGGGCTCAGGAGGCGGTCCCCGACTGGTTTGGAGTCTTGCCGCGGACCTCCTGTGAGGTCACCAGAATGGAAAAGCACGAGGAGAAGCACAGTACGATCGCCTATTACCGGGAGCCGGCGATTGACGGCAGCCGCCCCGGCCGTTACTACATCAACACCTCAGAGCCGCGCACGCGGCCGCGCTACGAGGCTGAGGCCCTCGCCTACCACGAAGCGGTCCCGGGTCATCACCTTCAGATTGCGCTTACCCAGGAGCTGTCAGGGTTGCCGGCGTTCCGGCGCTACGAAGGTGTCACGGCGTTCGTGGAAGGTTGGGCTCTCTACACAGAGCGGCTGGCCGACGACATGGGACTGTACACGTCGGATCTCGATCGCATGGGCATGCTTTCATACGAGGCGTGGCGCGCCTGCCGTCTGGTCGTGGACACGGGGATGCACGCCAAGAGCTGGTCAAGGCAGAAAGCCATCGACTTCATGCTCGATAACACCGCGCTCGCAAAGAACAACATCGTCAACGAAGTCGACCGCTATATCGTCTGGCCGGGTCAGGCACTTGCCTACAAGATCGGTCAGCTCGAAATTCTGAGGTTGAGAGAGGAAGCCAAGAGTCGTCTTGGCGAGCGCTTCGACATCAAAGCATTTCACGATACGGTGCTCGGCAACGGGGCGGTGCCGCTTGAATCCGTGCGCCACGCCGTCGAGAAGTACGTGCAGTCCGCCAGGATCGACTGAGCACCCGGACCGGGTACAGTCTCAGGGCGGCTCACTTAAAGTCGTCAGGTGGAGAGCTGGCGCCTAGCGCGGTGCGCCGACCGTTGTGTCAGGCGCAACGGGTGCAGGAGCGGAGTTCGGGTCGAGCACTCCGCACTCCAGCCAGCTGTGCTCCTCCCGAAGGATCTGCTGCGCCAGGCGGTAGGTGCGCACGTCATCATTTCGAAACAGGGCGCGGAAGTGCTCCTTGATCCGGCGGCGCGCCTGACGGCAGAACAGATCCGCAAGTGCCACGGCGCTCGGCGCGACCTGCGAGGTGGTTTCCGCCCGAGCACCGGCGCGACCGGCGACAGCCCACGGCCCTTTCTGCTCCAGCATGCTTGCCCAGGAGCAGGAGGCGGCCATGGCAAACAGCTCCGCGCCGATTTCGACCAGACGTCCCAGCAAGGCCTGCTTTTTCTCCAGCCGCGCCTGATACAGGGCGATGCAATAGATGATCGATCGTGCCAACCGACGGCTGGTGCGTTCCATATAGCGAACGTGTCGCGCCAGTTTGCCGAACTCCGAGTAGCGCGGCCAGCGGCCCCATCCGAGCCACAGGGCCGGATATTGCACGGCGTAGTGAATGAGCGCCCGACCCAGCGCCCGCAGGCGCTGGCCCGTGCTGGAGCGCGGATCGGCCAGGGCCCCGGCCACCTGCAGGTGAGGATCCACCGCTTCGCGGGCGATGAACAGGCGCATGATCTCACTGGTCCCTTCGAAGATCAGATTGATGCGAAAATCTCGCATCATGCGTTCCATGGGAATTCCGGGCTCACCCCGGGCCGTGAGCGAATCGGCTGTCTCGTAGCCCCGGCCAGCCCGAATCTGCATCGCATCGTCCACGATGCGCCAGCCGGTCTCGCTGTTGTACATCTTGGCGATGGCGGCCTCGAGGCGGATGTCTCGTCCGCCAAGGCTCACCAATCCCGAAGTCAGCTCCGAGACTGCTTCCATGGCGAACGTATCGGCCGCCATTCTGCCGAGCTTCGCAGCCACCGCCTCGTGCTTGCCGATCGGGGCTCCCCACTGCTCGCGCTCGGCGGCCCAGCGGCGTGAGACCTTGAGGCAGAACTTTGCGGATGCGGCGCAGGTTGCGGGCAGTGTCAGGCGGCCGGTGTTGAGCGTGATCAGCGCCAGCTTGAGACCGAGCCCTTCGCCCCATAGGATGTTTTCCCTGGGAACGCGCACGTCTCGCAGCCGCACCAGGGCATTCTCGATGGCGTTGAGTCCCATGAAATGACAGCGGTGTGAAATCTCGAAGCCAGGGGTGTTCGCCTCCACGATGAAAGCGGTGATCTGCTGGCGCTCACGACCGCGCACCATTTTCGAAGGAGTCCGGGCCATCACCACGAGAATGTCGGCGACGGGGCCGTTCGTGCACCAGAGCTTCTCCCCATTCAGGACGTAGGTTCTGCCATCCTCCGAGGGAGTGGCCGTGGTCTTCATGGCGGCGGGATCGGAACCCACATCGGGCTCGGTCAGGGCGAAGGCGGATATCTCTCCGCGCGCCAGGCGCGGCAGAAAACGCCGCTTCTGCTCTTCGGTTCCGAACAACATTAGAGGTTGCGGAACGCCGATCGACTGGTGGGCCGACAGCAACGCCGCGGTGGATCCGCAACGGGAGGCCACGAGCTGCACGGCGCGTACGTAGGTGAGTTGTGACAGGCCCAGGCCGCCGTACTCGAGCGGAATCTTGATGCCAAAGGCGCCCAGCTTGCGCAGACCTTCGACCACGCTTTCGGGCACCTTCCCCTCCCGGTCGATGGCGTCCCCATCCACGTGCTCGAGGAGGAAGTTCTCCAGGCGTGCCAGAAAATCCTGACCCTTGGTCTCTTTGTCGGCGGACTGTTCAGGAAACGGATGGATGAGATCCATCCGCAGGCGCCCCATAAAGAGCTTCAGGGCGAAGCTCGGGTGCTCCCAGCGGTCTTCGCGGGCGTCCTCAGCGACATCGCGTGCCTCGAGCTCGGTCGGGCTAGTGCGGGGTTCATCGGACATCGATTGTAGCCCGGGGTTGGGGGGG
>CBEVTG010000004.1:0-15246 GCA_965552745.1 uncultured bacterium | reverse complement strand
GAGGCGATCAGGAGGTGTGAGGCGCCGGAGGGGCGGGCTTTGGGAAAAAAGAGTCGCGCAGCCTATAATCCGTGCATCGACACCCCGGGCGGCCGGGCCGTCTCTCATTACGTACCGATCATGCAATGGATGCGTTGCTGGTGCCTCTCGTTCCTGCTGCTCCTGTTCGGGTGCGTCGAGGAGGCAGGGCGCTGTGGGGTTTGTGAGCGCCAGCGCCATCCAGACATGGGCGCGGAACTGACTCTCGCCAGCGGTCAGCGGCTCTCGACATGCTGTCTGCGCTGTGCGCTGCACTTCATTGAAAAGCTCGAGACCCCGGCCCGGCAACTCAAAGTCGAGGACCATGCCGGGGGAGGTCTCATGGACTCGGCATCTGCCTACTTTGTCGAGGGCAGTCGGCTGAACCCGTGCATGCTTCCGCCCCCGCGTGAGGAAGGAACCCGCACCCCGTTAAGGCTCTCCTACGACCGCTGCGCACCTGGCATGATCGCTTTTCGCCAGGAGCAGGATGCCCGTGCCTTCGTTGCGCGGCATGGTGGAACCCTGCAACTCCCGGGGCACGTGTCAAGCGGCGAGTCGCTTCACCGCTGAAGCCGGCGCGCTCGCTTACCATCCTTTCGTTGTTCGTGAAGGATGAAGGGATCAGGTCTGCTCGGTGGTTTGAACGAGCTGGGGCTTGATGACTTTTTCGTAGCAGCCGGGACAGATGCCGTGGGTGAACCTGGCGCTGGAACGTTCCTCGACGAAAAGCTCGACCTCCTGCCAGTAATCCTTGTCGTCACGGATTTTCTTGCAGTAGCTGCAGATCGGCAGGAGACCCTCGAGTGTTTTTACTTCCGAGAGCGCTTCCTCGAGCTCCTTAGCCCTCTTCGCCAGGGCGCTCTGGAGGCTCAGGATCCGGAACCCGACCTGAACCCGGGCGCGCAGCTCCTTCTCGTCGAAGGGCTTGGTGACATAATCGTCCGCGCCTGCCTCGAGCCCCGCAACGATGTCCCTCTTTTCGCCCCGGGAGGTCAGGAGGATGATGTACTGGGGCAATCGCCGCGCGCTCTGCCGAACATGGCGACACACCTCGACTCCATCCGCGCCCGGCATGACCCAGTCCAGGATCAGCAGCTCGGGTGAGTCAGGCTGCTGGATCTTCTCGAGCGCCTGTTTGCCGTCACAGGCCATGACCAGTTCGTATTCCGGCCGGGAGAGGGCGTTTTCCAGAATCTTCCGGGAGAGGGCATTGTCTTCAGCGATGAGGATCTTCAAGCGCTTTCCTCTTTTTTGATGGGACGCGCCGAACCGGACCCTCCGGGGTCTGTTCTCCCCCGCGCATCAGAAATGGCACTCCCAAACATAGGTCTAGGAGGGCCTCCTGCAACCTATCCTTCAGTCATTTTATTGGGGTTTTACAGAATTGCGCGCCTGAGGTCGCCCGCCCACTCGCCCTGGTACCACTCGAGAAGGGCTTCAGCAGGGGTCTGTCCTCGGTCCAGGAGCGATTCGACTGGCCCCAGGAAGCGCCGCTCGTCGTCTCCGCCCGGACCGGTTTGCCCCTGGCGCTTGAGCCCGTCAGAGGCAATCCGCACCAGTTGGCGGGCCCGTTCGAGCAGGGGTCGACCCAGGAAGCGCAGGCCAAGCCCGCGGCGCGCCACGGCCGTCATCAGGCCCGCCGCCTGTTCGAAGGAGACGTCCGACATGAGCTCGCAGGCGGCATCGAGGGCGTCACGGTCGTACAGAATGCCTTTCCACAGAGCCGGCACCGCCATCGCCAGATCCTCCGGGAGCAGGTCGTGGGCCCGTACCTCGACAAAAGACTTCAGCCGCACCTGAGCAAAGATCCCCGACAGATGCAGGCCCCAGTCTTCCAGTGTCGGCAACGATCCCTCGTACCCATCCTTCAGCATGCGCCGGAAGGAGCGGCCCTGCATCGGAATCCAGCGCCCTCCCCGCATCAGAAACATCATCGGCACGTCGAGGGCGTACTCGACATACTGCTCGATCAGTGACTCCTTGCCGAACGCCATGGGAAGGAGACCGCAGCGATCAGGATCGGTGTCCTCCCAGATCTTCGTGCGATGTGACAAATAGCGCCCGGGCCGGCCTCGGTGGAAAGGTGAGTTTGCCGTGATCGCCTGCACCAGCGGTGTCACACGGTTGGCGGTACGAAACTTGTGCTCCATGTCCGACTCATCTGAGAAGTCGAAAGAGCACTGAATGGAAGAAGTCTGGCTCATCATGCGCAGCGCCAGCCGTCCCCGTGTCGGCAGGTAGGCCTGCATGATGCGGTAACGCTCCTTCGGCATCCACTCCATCTGGCTGAGGCGCGCAAAAGGCTGGTAGCCCTGTTCGATCCAGTGCAGGCCGGTGGCGTCGCACGCCCGCCGGAGCCGGTGCAGGTGTCCTTCCACGAGGGTGTTCACCTCGTGGAGGTCTCTGGCGGGTCTGCTGCTGAACTCCACCTGGCCGCCTGGCTCGAGCGAGATTGTGCCGTGCTCATCCGACAGGCCGATCAGATGTTCGCCTTCCATCGCCCGCTGGACGCCCGGAGTCGAGCCCATCTCCTCGAGAAGCGATCGGATGCTGGGCCCCTGCTTGGAAGCATACGGAACGGGCATGCCGCTGGAGAGCACCGGCATGGCTTCCAGCTCGAGTCCGATGCGGTGCTGTGAGGGGGGTTTGAACGAACGACGGTACAGATCGGTCAGTTGGGAGACCGACTCGATCGGGTGGTCGCGAACTTCACCGCCGAAGGCCAGAGTGGACACGATTCGTCTACTTTCGCAGCCGGTACCCGGACTTCAGCACCAGAACGGCGGTCGTGAACAGAACACCCGCCACAACCAGGATCAGTGCCAGGCTAAACAGGGGGTGTACGTCAGAGACACCCAGGAAGCCGTACCGCGTGCCGTCGATCATATAGAGGAGAGGATTGAAAAGCGACACCTTCCTCCAGAATGGCGGCAGGATGTCCAGGGAGTAGAACACCCCGCCCAGATAGGTGAGAGGCAGGAGCAGGAACGTTGAGAGCATCGCCATGTCGTCAAAGCGCTCGGCCCAGATCGAAGCGAGGAGTCCGAGCAGGGAGAAACTGAAAGAGGCGAGGATCACCAGCGTCAGCAGGTAGAGGCCATGAGCGAGCGGCATGGGCGTGAAGAACCGCGACACCACGAGCACCAGTGCACCCACCCCCAGCCCCCGGATCATGCCCCCGAGCGCGAATGCGAACGTCATCTCGACGTAAGAAATCGGGGCCGTAAGAATGTCGACGATGCTCCCCTCATATTTGGCGATGAGCAGCGAGGAGGCGGTGTTCTGAAATGAGTTGTTGATGAGCCCCATCGTAATGAGGCCCGGGACGATGAATTGGATGTATGGATAGCCGTGGATGTCTGGAAAACGCGAGCCCAGGGAGTATCCGAAGATGAACAGGTACAGGGCGGCCGACATCGCGGGCGCCAGGAGCGTCTGGGTTGCCACCAGCCAGAAGCGCTCGACCTCGCGGGTGACCAGCGTGCGAAAAGGAATGGTCAGCAGCAGCATCGGCGGTCCTCAGGTCCGGTCTGGCTGGAGAGGCGCGGCGGGAGGCTTGCCGGCTCTCGGGCCCGCGGTCGGTTGCGCAGAGCTGCGGCCGGCGGTGAGATGAATGAATACGTCCTCGAGGTCGGCTTCCTTCACCCGGAAGTCAATCAGCGGCACCCCCGTATCGGCCAGGCGCCGGAGTGTGTCATTTATATCGGGGGTATCGGAGTTGAGGTGCAGAACGATGCGGCGGCCGCCGTCCTCCAGCCTGGCGTTGAGATCTGTGAGCGAGGCCGGCAGCGCGGTGAGCGGCTGCTGCGGCACCAGCGTTATCTTTTTCTCGTTCAGCCGCCTGACCAGGTTCTCCGTGCGATCGAGAGCAACGAACTTGCCGTGATTGATGATGCCGATGCGCTCGCAAAGCTCCTCGGCTTCATCGATGTAGTGGGTGGTGAGCAGCACGGTTGTGCCTTGCGCATTGATCTCCCGCAGCAACTCCCAGAGGGAAAGACGCAGGTTGATGTCCACACCGGCGGTGGGTTCGTCGAGGATCAGCACCGGCGGGCGGTGGACGAGCGCCTTGGCGACCAGCAGCCGGCGCTTCAGGCCGCCTGAGAGTTGCAGCACCGTCTTGTTCTGGTGCGGCCTGAGCTCCAGCCTGTCCAGGAGCTCCTCCACCCAGGGGCCGGGGTCGCGCACGCCGAAATAGCCCGCATGGATCACCAGAGTGCGGCGCACGCTGAAGAAATGGTCGTACACCAGCTCCTGGGGAACCGCGCCGATCATCTGGCGCGTAGTTCTGTAATCCTGGACCACATCGCGACCGAAAACCTCGACCTCGCCGGAGCTGCGTCTGGCCAGGCCCGTGACAATGTTGATGAGGGTTGTCTTTCCCGCGCCGTTGGGGCCCAGCAGGCCGAAAAATTCCCCCGGTTGGATCTCAAACGACACGCCGCGCAGAGCTTCCAGGCTGCCGTAGCGTTTGTGAAGGTTGCGGATGCTCAGGGCGGGCGTCTGCCCGCTCTTTCGCACCTGCGGGGAGGCTCCGGAGAGGTTCTTCACGGGGCGACTCCGGAACGCGAGCTGCGGCTGCTCGAGCCGGTGCTCAGCGGCACGCCCGTGTTCCTGAGACCGTTCAGGAGCAGGTTGAACAGCGCATCGATGTCACGCTCCAGCTCTTCTCCCGAACGCCCGAGAGATGCGGGAGGCATGAAGCCGGAAAAAGCGGATTCGAAGACCCGGGCCGTCTCCAGGGGATCCGACACATTGAACTCGCCCCGCCGTACCCCTTCGCGAAGAATTTCCTCGATCATCTGCCTTTCCCGATCGTGCATCTTCTGGCAGCAGGCGTGACCCGACTGCATCATGCGCAGAAGGATCTCGCCTCCGTGAGGCGTGGCCTCCATCTGGCGTTTGATCTCTAGCACGCGCAGGCGGGTCAGCTCCCGCAACCGAGCCAGCGGCGGCAGTTCCGATCCGGAATTTCGCTCCAGAGCCTTCAGGTAACGGTTCTGGCATTCCTCGCCGAAGGCGACGATCAGGTCTTCCTTGTTTTTGAAGTACTGATAAAGTGTTCCCACCGCCACGCCCGCGTCGGTAGCGATTTCAGCCATGGTCGTTTTTTCGTAGCCGTAATGTTCCAGGCGCCGGCGGGCTGCCCGCAGGATTTCCCTTCGACGCGTGGGATCCTGCCGGATCATGGTTCCGGCCCTCTCTTGAATGAATGAACGATTGAATTCATCGCTCGATTGTACAGAGAGCCGGGAATCTGTCAAATTGAGTTCCCCCGGTGCCGCCGCCAGGTTCCGGAGAGAACCACGCAACGTGCTAGAATGACAGGACTTTAGGAGCTTGTGATGCCTCCGTCCAGCCGCCGCGCGGCCGTCGAACGAATCGAGGACCTCTCTCCCACCGTACGCTCCTACCACCTGCGGGTGGTGGGGCAGGAGCCGTTCTCCCACCAGCCGGGACAATGGGTATCCCTGCTCGTGCCCTTTTCGGGAGGGCCCGCCAGGCGTGTGTACTCGATCGCTTCAGCACCGGGACCGGAACCGATATTCGACGTGTGCGTGAAGCAGGGCCCAGGAAAGCCGGGCGATCAATACCTGGGTACGCTCACCCGCGGGGCAACCGTCGAGTTCACGGGCCCGGGGGGAACGTTCGTGTTGCGTGAACCGATCGAGCGCGAGGCCTTATTCGTCGCTAATGGCACCGGTATCGCCCCCCTGCGTGCCATGCTGCAGGCGGCGCTGAAGGCGTCAAACGGGCACCGCCTGACGCTCCTGTTCGGGGCGCGCAGCGAGCCGGATCTTCTTTACCGTGACGAGTGGAGGGCGCTCGAGAGCGGTCATGAGAATTTCCGCTACCTGACCACCCTCTCCAGCCCGACAGAATCCTGGGTGGGGTGGCGGGGCCGCGCGCCGGATCAGACGGCTGCGCTGATTAAGGGCCGGTCCGATGTCGACTTGTACATCTGCGGGCAGCCCGACATGGTGGCCCGGGTCCGTCGGCAGTGCGAGGAGTGGGGGGTTCCGGAAGAGCGTGTCCACTACGAAAAATATGGTTGATAAAACGCGAGGGGTCGCGCCCCTCGCAGCGCAGGAGGCAGGCAGCACCGATCGGCTGAAGGCGGTGGCGCGGGTTCTGCGCCTGACCCTGGTGCTGAACGCCCTCGTGGCAGTCGCCAAGCTCGTGGTAGGGTTCGGTGCCGGTTCACTGGCTCTGGTGGCGGACGGGCTCCACTCGGTCTCTGATTCCTCCTCCAACATACTCGGCCTGATTGCGCTGCGCGTGGCATCACGGCCGCCGGACGCGGACCACCCGTACGGGCACGAAAAGTTCGAGACGTTCGGAGCGGCAGCGGTGGCGGTGCTGCTGTTTCTCGGGTGCTGGGAAATCGCCAAGCAGGCGGTGGCGCACGTCTTCTCTCCCGTAGAGGTGCACATCGGCACGATTGGATTCTGGGTGGTTGGCGTGACGATGCTGATCAACCTGTTCACGGCTATATATGAGCGCAGGAAAGGACGCATTCTGCAGAGCGAGCTTCTGATCGCCGACTCGATGCACACGCACATGGATGTGTGGATCTCGGCCAGCGTGCTCGTGTCCCTCGCCCTGGGGCGCCTCGGATATCCGGCTCTTGACGTCGTGCTGGCGCTGGGGATATCGGGAGTTCTGGCGTTTGCGTCGTTCCGGATTCTCTGGCAGAACGTGACCATCCTGGCGGATACCTCGATCCTGGATCCCCAGAAGGTGGTCGAGGTCGTGCGCACGGTGCCCACTGTCACGGGCTGCCACAAGATCCGCACCCGGGGACGGCCGCACCACATCTTCATGGATCTGCATATCCAGGTGGAACGGGACACCGACACCGTGCAGTCGCACTTCATCGTCCACGAGATTCAGGATCGGCTGCGCACCGCCTTTCCCGGACTTGCCGATATCGTCATCCATACCGAACCCACCGACGTGGGTTCAGGTTTCAGCGGAGATCCACTCTGATGAAAAACTTCTTTCTCTGGCTGCACGCTGCATCCTTCATCACCTGGTTTGGGGGTCTGTTTTTCTACCTCGTGGTGGCGTCGCCGGCCGTGCGCAAGGCGCCTGATCTGGACGGCATGCGATTTCTCAACGAACTGGATCGACGTTTCCGCCACGTCCTCTGGGTGTCGGTGGAGATCGTCCTGGTGACGGGGGTCATGCTCCTGGTCCTCAACATGCTCGAGAGAGGAACCATGATGAAGATCTCCGGCGCTTACACGCGGGTCCTCATGGGGAAGCTGTTCCTGACGTTATTGATGTTCGGTCTGCAGCTCTATAACCAGATCCGCATACAGCCTGGTAAGACTGCCCTGGCAGATGGGCAGAAGGATCCAGAGCGGTTCGCCTCGCTGCAGGCCAGAACGGTGCAGGTATACACCATGGAACTCATACTGGCGGCGGGCCTGGTCATGCTGGGGCTGCACATGGGGAACGTCTTTTGAGCGAACCATGGCGGTTACGGTGCCGGCCGGAACGTTTAATAAGCGACACTTAGTACTTCTTTTTCCTCAATAGGCTTGAATCGGCTGAACCGTGCCGGTATCCTTGGAATTTCAGCCTTCCAGTTCGGGATGCCGGTCCGGTGGGTTGCCTCTTCCGCGGCAACGCGGCAAGTCAAACCGCGGCCAGCGAGGAATCCTTCATGAAAAAGATGCGAGCCATACTGAAGCGGCGAGCGGAGCCAGGTCTGGTGCTGGAGGATGTGCCACGGCCCGAGATCACCGCCGATCAGGTCCTGGTGCGGGTGCGGATGGCCGGGATCTGTGGCACCGACGTGCACATTCACCGCTGGAATGACTGGGCCCAGGGGCGCATCAGGCCGCCCCGCATCCTGGGGCACGAGTTCGTGGGCGAAGTGGTGGAGATTGGAAAGCGGGTGAGTGGTGTCACGGCCGGATCGTTGGTGACGGCGGAGGGGCATTTCAGCTGCGGGAAATGCACACTGTGCCGCACCGGCAACGCGCACGTGTGCTCCCAGACGCAGATTCTCGGTGTGGATACGGATGGAGCCTTCGCCGACTATGTGTGTGTTCCGGCTACAAATCTGTGGCCCATCGATGAAGGTATTCCGGTCGAGTGGGCGGCCATACACGATCCCCTGGGCAACGCCTTCCATGTCGTGCTCACGGCCGACGTCAGCGGCAAGACCGTTCTGGTGACGGGCTGCGGCCCCATCGGGCTTTTTGCTATCGGAGTGGCTCGTGCGGCGGGCGCATCACGGGTATTCGCCACCGAGATCGATCCACAACGAAGCAAGATGGCTCTTGGAGAAGGCGCGGATCGGGTGATCGATCCCCAAAACGAGGATGTCAGGAAAATCATTCTGGATGAAACCCGGGGAGAAGGAGTGCATGTGGTCTTGGAGATGTCCGGGAACCCGGAGGCGCTCCGGCAGGGTCTGTGCGTGGCACGCAACGGTGGCCGTGTGCAGTGGCTCGGAATTCCGGGGAACCCGGTGTCGCTCGATGTGGCCAGGGATGTAATCTTCAAGGGACTCACCATCTACGGAGTCACCGGTCGTCTGATGTACGACACCTGGCACGCCATGCGCAGCTTTCTGTTGGGCAGGCGTTACGATCCTTCAGGGGTCATTACCAACCGTGTGCCGCTGGAACGCTTCGAAGAGGGATTCATGACCGCCGCAGCCGGGCAGTCGGGAAAGGTCATCATCGACGTATCGGGGAGCGAGACATGAATCTGAACTTTGAAAAGAGCCTGAAAGCCGATCTTGACGCTTTCCGCCGCGACGGTGTTTATAAGGTGTTCAATCACCTCGAATCACCGCAGGCCTCCCGCGTGAAGATGGAGGGGCGGGGCGAGGTCATCATCCTTTCGTCGAACAATTACCTTGGCCTGTGCGATGAGCCCTCCGTGGTGGAGGCCGGCAAGCGGGCCCTGGACAGGTTTGGCGCCGGAACAGCCTCCGTGCGTTTCATATGCGGAACCTTCAGCATTCACCGCGACCTCGAGAGGAGGCTGGGCGCCTTCGTGGGGACAGAGGCCGCCCTCTCCTATGTCTCGTGCTGGAACGCCAACACCGGCCTCATGCCCAGCCTGCTCGGCGAGGAAGACATCCTGATCAGCGACGAGCTGAACCATGCCAGCATCATCGACGGTGCCCGCCTGACGAAGACGAATCGCAAGGTGTACCGTCACTCCGATATGACGCACCTGGAGGAGATCCTCAAGGACGCAAGAGGCAGGAGGCGCTGCATGATCATCACGGACGGCGTCTTCAGCATGGAGGGGGATGTTGCCAGGCTGGCGGACATCGTGGAGCTCGCAAGAAGACACGATGCGATCGTGGTCGTGGACGACTCCCACGCCACCGGTGTCATGGGCAAGACGGGCCGTGGCACGCCCGAGCATTGCGGTGTACTGGGAGAGGTGGATGTGATCACCAGCACGCTCGGCAAGGCTCTTGGGGGAGCCGCCGGTGGCTTCACGGCGTCGAGTGAGGCACTGTGTGATTACCTCATGCAGCGCTCGCGGCCCCAGCTCTTCTCGAACGCCCTGCCGCCGACCGTGACAGCCTCCTCGCTGGCGGCGCTCGAGTATCTCGACAACCATCCAGAGCGGGTAACCCGCCTGCACGAGAACGCGCGTTACTTCCGCCGGCAGCTGACCGAATCGGGGTTCAATCCGGTCGATGGCGAAACGCCGATCATTCCAGTCATTCTCGGCGAAACGGCTCTGGCCATAAAGTTCAGCCACCTGTTACTGGAGGAAGGTGTGTTCGTGACCGGCTTCGGCTACCCGGTCGTTCCACAGGGCCAGGCCCGCGTGCGTTGCCAGATCTCCGCCGCCCACGAGCGGAGTGATCTCGATCAGGCGATCGCGGCTTTCAAAAAGGTCGGAAAGAAGCTCAACCTTCTGTCATAGGCATCACGCGGGGAGCCTTTGAGGCCCCCATGGGGTTCGGCCGGATGCGTTAGGGGGTGTGTGCCCTGCAGCTCGAACTGTTACATGTTTGTTACACATTTCTTGTGGCCGCGGGCCGAATTAATTCTGTAAGTATATTGAAATAATCGGGTTATTGAATTCTTGTTCGGTGTGAGCACCCCGCTTGACAAGCCCCACGTACGCGAGTATCCTTTGTTATATAGGACCATTCTAGTACTCTTTCAGAGACGAGGACGACTATGTTCAGGATGACCAGGCAGAGCGACTACGGGATTGTGCTGATGACACAGATGTCGCGGCAGGCTCCAGAGACGGTTTACGCCGCCCGGGACCTGGCCGCCGAGACACAGCTGCCGCTGCCGATGGTCAGCAAAATCCTGAAGGCGCTGGCCCGCACGGACATGCTGGTTTCTCACCGTGGCATCAAAGGTGGCTATAGCCTCGGGCGGCCGCCCGGAGCGATCAGCGTGGCCGAGATCATCTGTACCCTCGAGGGGCCCATCGCCATTACCGAGTGCTCGGTGAGTGGTGATGGCAACTGCAAGCAGGAGCTGGTATGCCCGATCCGGGGCAACTGGCAACGCATCAACCAGGCGGTGCTTCAGGCCCTGGAGGGGATCACGCTGGTGGAGATGGCCGGTCCCCTGCCTGGCTCCCTGCTGGGTCTGGGGATCCCGGGCGAGCCGCATGGAGCAGGCTGCGCCGGTTAGAGCTTTTCCGCCGGAGCGAACTGCAGAAGACAACCTGGAAAACGTAGCTGACGTAGGTAAGGAGAGAGCATGCCGACCGAAGATAAAGCGATAGAGGAACTCGCGAACAAGGAATACAAATACGGTTTCGTCACAAATATCGAGACCGAGAGCATTCCTCCAGGATTGAACGAGGACGTCATTCGTCTGATTTCCAGCAAGAAGAACGAACCCGAGTTCCTGCTGGACTGGAGATTGAAAGCTTACCGCCACTGGCTCACGATGAAGGAGCCGTCGTGGCAGAACGTCAAGTACCCGCCGATCAACTACCAGGACATCGTCTATTACTCGGCCCCCAAGTCGAAGGAGGACGGACCGAAAAGTCTGGACGAGGTGGATCCGGAGCTGTTGCGCACCTATGAGAAGCTGGGCATTCCACTCAAGGAGCAGGAGATGCTGGCGGGGGTTGCCGTCGACGCGGTCTTCGACAGCGTGTCGGTTGGAACCACCTTCAGTGAGAAGCTCGGAGAGCTGGGCATCATCTTCGGTTCATTCTCGGAGGCGGTGCGGGAGCACCCGGACCTTATACGTAAGTGGTTGGGAACGGTCGTACCCTCCACGGACAACTTCTACGCCGCTCTGAACTCTGCCGTTTTTAGCGACGGTTCCTTCTGCTATATCCCGAAGGGTGTGCGCTGCCCGATGGAGCTGTCGACGTACTTCCGGATTAATGCAGCGAACACCGGACAGTTCGAGCGCACCCTGATCGTCGCGGAGGAGGGCAGCTATGTGAGCTACCTCGAGGGCTGCACCGCGCCGATGCGCGATACCAACCAGCTGCATGCGGCCGTAGTCGAACTCGTGGCTCTCGACAATGCCCAGATCAAGTACTCAACCGTGCAGAACTGGTATCCAGGTGATAAAGAAGGAAAGGGCGGAATCTACAACTTCGTGACCAAGCGCGGAAAATGCGCCGGCGTGAATTCGAAGATTTCCTGGACACAGGTGGAAACGGGATCAGCCATCACCTGGAAATACCCGAGCTGCATCCTTCTGGGTGATAACTCAGTCGGGGAGTTTTACTCGGTGGCCATGACCAACAATTACCAGCAGGCGGACACTGGCACCAAGATGCTCCACATCGGCAAGAACACGCGGAGCACCATCATCAGCAAGGGAATCTCCGCGGGCCACAGTCAGAACACCTACCGGGGCATGGTGAAGATCCAGAAAGGCGCCGATGGCGGGCGTAACTACTCGCAGTGCGACTCGTTGCTCATCGGTGACAAGTGTGGAGCTCACACGTTTCCCTACATCGAAGTGAAAAACCCCACGGCCAAGCTGGAGCATGAGGCTTCCACTTCGAAGATTGGCGAGGATCAGATCTTTTATCTCAACCAGCGAGGCATTCCGACCGAAGACGCGGTCTCGATGATCGTCAACGGCTTCTGCAAGCAGATTTTCCGCGAGCTGCCCATGGAGTTTGCGGTGGAAGCTCAGAAGCTGTTGAGCATCAGCCTCGAGGGAAGTGTCGGATAATCAACCTGAAGATCACGAACCGAAAATTCAACCAACGGAGAGATTTGACCAATGCTTGAGATCAAGAACCTGCACGCACAGATAGCCGGCAAGGAAATTCTGCGCGGCATCGATTTGAAGGTAAAAGCTGGAGAGGTTCACGCCATCATGGGCCCGAATGGCTCGGGGAAAAGCACTCTGGCGCAGGTCCTCGCCGGCAGGGACAGCTACGAAGTCACGGGCGGTGAAATTCTCTATCAGGGTAAGGATCTCCTGGCGATGGCTACGGAGGAGCGTGCGTGTGAAGGGTTGTTCATGGCCTTCCAGTACCCTATCGAGATTCCGGGCGTTACCAACCTGTACATGCTCAAGGCCGGCCTGAACGCGTCCCGCAAGCACCGCGGACAGGAAGAGCTGGATGCGATGGATTTTCTCAAACTGGTCAAGGAGAAGGCAAAGCTCGTAGAGATTGAGGAGAGCTTCCTGAACCGCGCAGTCAACGAGGGCTTTTCGGGAGGGGAAAAAAAGCGCAACGAGATCTTCCAGATGGCGGTGCTCGAGCCGAAGCTTGCAGTGCTCGATGAGACCGATTCCGGCCTGGACATCGATGCCCTGAAGATCGTCGCCAATGGAGTCAACGCCCTGCGTGCCAAGGACAGGGCGATCATTGTGATCACTCACTACCAGCGCCTGCTCAACTACATTGTCCCGGATCGAGTGCACGTTCTCGCAGACGGCCGCATCGTGCGCTCCGGTGACAAGAGCCTGGCCCTCGAGCTCGAGGCGAAGGGCTACAACTGGATCGAATCGGGCGCGACCGCCGCTTCCGGTTCCTGAGCCGGCGCGCCACCATACATACGCAAGGCCAAACGGTGATGAAAACAATGGACTCGAAGACACACTATCTACAGCAGTTCAAGGACGTCGAAGCCCGTACCAGAGAGGCCGACGGATCGTGGCTCTCGCAGTTGAGGCACCGGGCGATTGAGGATTTTTCTACGGCGGGCTTCCCCACTACGCGCCAGGAGGAATGGAGGTACACGAACGTCGGCCCGATCCTGGCGACTCAGTTCAGGCCGGCCCCGGAAGCCGCCAACGGGCTGTCGCCGGAGCGCTTGAGCCCGTTCACGCTGGGAGCCGGGACTGGCTCGCTGCTGACATTCGTCAACGGCCGCTTGTCGAAAAAGCTTTCCCGGCTGGGTTCCTTGCCCTCAGGAGTCCGCGTGGAGAGCCTGGTATCTGCTCTCGGTAACGGGAATGCAGATCTGCAGCCGCATCTGGGGCGTCATGCCGAGACGAAAGGACATCCCTTTGCAGCGCTCAATACCGCGTTCCTGGACGACGGTGCCCTGGTTGTCATTTCTGCGGAAGTGGACCTGAAGGAGCCGATTCAAATCGTGTTTGCCACGACGCCGGCGGAGGCGGTGGTGACGCACCCCAGAGTACTGATCGTTGGGGGAAAGAACTCCCGCGCTTCGATTGTCGAGAGCTATGTGGGTTTTGGGGATCAGTCGTACTTCACCAATGCAGTCACTGAGATTGTGGCGCAGGACAATGCGACCATCGAGCATTGCAGATTGCTCCAGGAAGGAAGCGGTTCCTACCACGTCTCGACGACCCAGTCCCATCTGAGCCGGGACAGCAACCTTGTCTCACACAACTATGCACTCGGTGGGTCGCTGATCCGCAACCACGTCAATTCGGTCCTCGATGGCGAGGGTGCAGAGAGCACTCTCTTTGGTCTTTACGTCACTGTAGATCGCCAGCACGTGGACAATCACACGCGCATTGACCATGCAAAACCGCACTGCTCCAGCCGGGAAGTTTACAAGGGCATTCTCGATGACCAGTCGAGGGGGATCTTCAATGGCCGCGTCATCGTGCGGCCCGATGCGCAGAAAACTGATGCGAAGCAGACGAATCGGAACCTCCTTCTCTCCAGGGAGGCGCTGGCCGACACGAATCCCGAGCTCGAAATCTATGCCGACGATGTCAAATGCACTCACGGTGCCACCATCGGCCAGATGGATGAGGATGCCCTGTTCTACCTGCGTACCCGCGGCATCAGCGAAAAGGCGGCGCGCAACGTGCTGATCTACGCGTTTGCGAGAGAACTGGTGGATCAGGTGAAATCGGCGCCGGCGCGCGAATACCTGGAAAAACTGCTGCACGAACGCCTGCCCGGAGCCTCTGGCACCTCGGAGCATCTATGATCGCTGGCAGGCCGAATCTCGCCCGTGAATCTCGTCCAGACGCTGGAACCGCCTTCGACGTGCAGGCGATCCGCGCGGATTTTCCCATCCTGCAGCAGACGGTACACGGCAAGCCGCTCGTCTACCTGGACAACGCAGCCACCAGCCAGAAACCGAAGGCGGTTTTAGAAGCCGTCGAGCGCTTTTACACTCACGATAACTCCAACGTGCATCGCGGCGTGCATTTGCTGAGTGAACGGGCCACACGAGCTTTCGAGCAGGCGCGCCGCAGAGCCCGACAGTTCATCAATGCCCCCGTGACCAGGGAAGTCATCTTCGTGAGGGGTTCCACTGAAGGAGTCAACCTGGTGGCGCAGACGTACGGCCGCCAGAACGTCGGGCCGGGAGACGAGATCCTGATATCGACCATGGAGCACCACTCGAACATCGTGCCATGGCAGATGCTCTGTGAGGAAAAGCAGGCCAGGCTGAGAGTGATCCCGATCAACGATGAGGGGGAGATTCTGCTGGATGAGTATGAAAAGCTGCTGAGCGAGAGGACGAAGCTGGTGGCGATGGTTCATGTTTCGAATTCGCTGGGCACCATCAACCCGGTTAACCGGGTCATCGAACTGGCTCACCTGAGAGGTGTGCCGGTCCTGCTGGATGGCGCTCAGGCTGCTCCGCACCTGAGGATCGACGTGCAGGAACTGGGCTGTGATTTCTATACGGTTTCCGGCCACAAGATGTTCGGACCCAGCGGTATTGGCGTGCTCTACGGCAGGACGGAGCTACTCGACGCCATGCCTCCATACCAGGGAGGCGGTGAGATGATCCGCTCGGTAACCTTTGAGAAAACAACCTACAACAGACTGCCGCACAAGTTTGAAGCC
>CBEVTG010000003.1:0-16865 GCA_965552745.1 uncultured bacterium | reverse complement strand
AGGCGCTTGAGATGGATGCCGGCTTCGCTCTTGCGCACTATGACCTCGGGCTGGCGTACGTTGAGAAGGGAATGTATGAGGAAGCCATCTCGGAGTATCAAGAGGCGATAAGGTTTTCCGGAAGCAGCTCGTTCGCGGTTGCGGGACTCGGGCATGTCTACGCACTGTCGGGCAGGAAGGATGAGGCGCAAAGGCTTCTAGATGAGTTGATCGGGCAATCGGAGCAAGGGTCTGTCTTGTCCTTTCATATAGCTTTGATCTATTCGGGGCTGGGCCAGAAGAATGAGGCGTTCAAATGGTTTGAGCAGGCTTATGAGGAGCGCCACCCGTTATTACCTTCGATACGAGTATTTCCGCCCGGTCTGGACGATCTGCGCATGGATCAGCGGTTCGAAGATCTCGTGCGACGTATGGAATTTCCGAATGATTGAGCGTTGCTCATGCTAGTGGCCACATCGTTCTCCCCCGAGGGTTCTAGGATGATCGGCCGCACCCTCTCCCACTTCCGCATCCTCGCCAAGATCAGCGAAGGGGGTGTCTGATGCCTCTCACCGCCGTCACCCGCCTCGGACGCTACGAGGTCATCCGCCTGCTCGGTGCGGGCGGACTGGCCACGATGATGCTGCTCCCGTTCGGTTTGGGCTGTGGCCTGCCGGATCCGCAGGCGCAGAAGTTCGACCGCACTGTGCTAGAGAGTACTGAGGAGTTGACCGAATCGCTTGCGAATCAGTTGCTGGAGTTCTCGGTGGCTGCGCGCCAGAAAGATGAAGAAGCGATCGGCGCCCTCTTCTCCGCCTCTTTCTCCTCCCCTCCATTTCCCTCCGTGCCGGATAACGAGAAACAGAAGATCAAGTGGATTTCCGAGCACGAATGGTTGCCTGCATCGCCTGGAGGAATGCGCGCGGACAGGAACGATTTCCTGGGATCGTTTGTTGCTTTCCTGGATCACTTCCGTTCGATCGAGGACGCGCGGTTCAAGGTGAAGGCTTCCACCGTCTCCGAAGACCGAGAGACGACAACGGGTGCTCTGAAGTTCTACGTCGTCGGACGGGATCTGAAGGGGCGCAGGGAATGGACGCGCGGGATCGGCGACTTTGAGGCGCGCCTGCAGTCAGACGGGAAATGGCAGATCGCAGCCCTGGCGGTCACCGAGATTCACTCCCAGATCGCCCTCGAGAACCTTTTCGACGAAATCGGCGGTCCCCTCGGTCTGACCGCCAGCGACTCGCCCTTCCTCAGCAAGGAGTCTCCGGGTCTGCTCGCACACGGTGCTGCCGCCGCGGATGTCGACAACGACGGATGGATTGATCTCTTCACCCCCGCTGAGGACAGAAACTTTCTCTACCGGAACAAGGGAAACGGGGAGTTCGAGGAGGTGGCGGCTCAGGCGGGTCTCGAGATCACGCTCTCTGCGGGAAACGCGGCGCTGTTTCTCGATTATGACATGGATGGCGATGCCGACCTTTTCATCTCCTCCGTCGGACACCAGATGCTCTTCCAGAATCATTTCATCCCCGAAGGAAAACTTTTCTTCCGCGACGTCTCGGAGCAGGCCGGAGTATCGATCCCCGCGTACGGGTTCTCTTCCGTGGCGGGAGATGTGAACCGGGATGGCTGGCCGGACATCTACGTTGCGTCCTACAACAACATCGGAAAGATCATTCCCAACTCCTGGTACGGGGCAACCGACGGCACGCCCAACCTCCTCTTCATCAACCAGGGTGATGGGCGTTTTGTCGAAGCAGCCGAGGACTGGGGCGTGAACGACACGCACTGGTCGTACGCCGCCGGATTCGCCGATATCGAGGATGACGGTGACCTCGATCTGTACGTGGCCAACGACTTCGGGGGAGGCAACTCCCTCTTCGTGAATCAACTCGTCGAGGGAGAGGAGCGATTCACCGAGGCGGCCGAGGAGCGGGGAGTCCTGGATCGATCCTACGGGATGGGGGTCTCCTTCGGCGACTACGATAACGACGGCGATCTTGACCTGCACGTGACCAAGATGTCTTCCACGGCTGGAAACCGGATCCTCAACCGTCAGTTTCCGGGGATGCCGGCCAACGAGATGTTGCTGAAAACAATGGCGGCGGGAAACAGCCTTCACGAAAACCTGGGAAACGGCACCTTCAGAGACAGAACGATAGAAGCGGGCCCCTTTGCGGCGGGATGGGCCTGGGGTGGCGGCTTTATCGATTTCGACAACGATGGCCGGGAGGATATCTATACTCCGAACGGGTTTCTCTCCGGCAAGACGATGAAAGACACCTGAAGCCTCTTCTGGCGCCAGGTCGTGGCGTCGAGCGAGCAGGGGGAAGAGGCGGACGACGAGAGCTTCGTCGCGCGGCAGAAAGAGCTTTTTGGTGAAGGGTTCTCGTTCAGCGGCTACGAGAGAGATCTGCTGGCGCTCAATCTGGGCTCGGGAAAATTTCTTGATATTTCCGGAGTCTCCGGAATCGATTCGATCACCGATGGTCGGGGCTCCGTTGTCGCCGACTTTGACAACGACGGTGACTCCGACGTGTTTCTGCGTGCCATGCACGGCACCGCCCATCTGCTGTTCCGTAACAACGTCGGCAACTCAAACGGTTTTCTCAGAATCGCCCTCGAAGGCAGGGAAAGTGGGCGGGATGCATTCGGAGCGGTGGTGCGAGTCAAGACGAGCCTGGGGACTCTGACCAAGATGAAGTCGGGAGGATCCGGATTTCTCTCCCAGAACGACCCGCGCCTCCTCTTCGGTATGGGGAAGCACGGGAGAGCAGATTGGATCGAAGTCAAATGGCCTTCGGGAAGGACTCAGCGGTTCGACGGACCGGCGGCCAACACTTCCTGGTCGATCGTGGAGGGTGCGTCGAAGCTCCGCCGGGTGACGGAGAGAGTCGGTACTTTTCCCGACCCGTTCACGGAAGAGGAGTCGCGGTGGCATTCCGTACGTGTTCGGAAGGGGCAGATGTTTCCTGCGCTCCCGGTGATCCTGACAGGCGGAAAGAGCGGAACTTTTTACTCCCTTCTCGAGCCCGGGCGGCGCACCCTGGTCAACCTGTGGGCCACCTGGTGCATTCCGTGCCGGAAGGAAATGCCTGAGCTGGAACGGATCCACAGTGAGAGCGGCGAGGACGGATGGCGGGTGATCGGCATTAGCGTGGACGATCCGTCGACACGCGATCGTGTTCCAAAGTTTATCGAGGAAATTGGAGTCACCTATCCGGTCGCAGTGGCCGAAGCCGGGTTCATCAAGAAGTTCTATACGACCGACAGTGTCGCGGTTCCCATTTCTGTTCTCCTCGACGCCGAAGGAAACATCACCGAGCTGCTTCCCGGTTGGACACCCGAAACACGCGCACGCCTCGAGGCGTTGAGAGGCCGGTAGAGGCAATTCCACATCAAGGTTCTGAGGCAGCAGTAAGGAGAGGGGTTTTCAATGAACGTATCCATCACGTACTGTGTTCCCTGAGACTATTTACCCCAGGCCACCCGTGTGGAGGCCGAAATCTCCAAAGAGCTCGGTATCGAAGCCGTACTCGTCAAAGGTGACAAGGGAATTTTCGATGTCGTTGCCGATGGCGCATTGATCTTTTCGAAATACAAGGAAGGCCGCTTCCCGAACTCGGGAGAGATCGCTCAGATGTTACACGGGCGCGATGCGGGAGCCTCTTAGCGTAGGGTACTAATACCGGGGGCAGGTCACGAGCTCATCGAGACCGGGACCCGGGGGTGCGCCCGCTCCGCCTCAGGGCGACTTGTCGGTTGCGATCTGGATGGAGATCCGGCTGGGTGATATGAGCTCGGCATCGTACGAATAGCGCAGCTCCATCTCGACCCGCAGGGCACCCGTCGACGGAACATCGGTGGCAAACCTCTCCAGCCGCCGCTCGCCGGGGCGCAGCCGGGAGTCCTCGAGCAGCTTCCTGGCATTCATGATCACCCCGTGGTCGGTAGTGATGAGATTTCCTTCCGCATCCAGGAGCTTCTTCTCGTACTTGCGCTCGAAGCGCCGTATCAGACGGCCACCGGAAAAGAGTGTGACCTCGAGTATGAGCTTACGGGTAGGAAGCCCGGTCGGAATGAAGTGCCCGGACCCGACATTAGCGACCTCCACGTCGATGATGGCGCGTGTGGAGTTCTGGCGCTTGACGCTCAGGATCTTCGCGGTGGCGGATTTCCGAACCTGCTCGCTCGAGTGCCCACCCGAGATGTTGTGCAGGTTAATGGAAGTGCGCTCGACACCGAGGTCGGAGCGCACGGTGTTGCCGGGTGTCAGGGGCATGTGGCAGCTCTGGCAGGTTTTGCCCTCGGCCGCCTGCGGGCTGACCTTCCACTCGCTGTAGGTCGAGAAGATCGGCACTCCGTTCTCCGATGAGAATTCGTGGCAGCCGGCGCACAGCTCTGACGATTCGTGTAGCTTCGACTTGACGACGCCGTGGACCGGCGATTTGGCATCCGCCAACGGACCGCGCTTGGAGCCGTCGAGCGAGATCTCGAAACGTCCGTTACGTTTCTTGAGATCCACCGAGGCGATGGAGTGGCAGAAATCGCAGGTAACGCCCTCCTGGCTCAGGGGCTGCTGTACGTCCAGATCTCCGGTGACCGTGGTGACGGGGGCGTGGCACTTGAGGCAGAGGTGGCGGGCTTCGCCGCGGGTCTCGAGATAAGCCTGCATGTAGGAGGTCTGAAAGATGGGGTCTTTGAAGGCCAGGCTGTGCATCGAGTGGCGCCACATGGCGTAGATCTCCTCGTGGCACTCGCCGCACAAAGCGCTCGAATTCAATGAGCCCGGCTGGATCTCGTCCGGCTCCCCAGGGACAGGCGCACTCCAGCACACCAGGATCACGGCCACCGCCAGCGGGCGAAGCATGTCGGGCCTCCCTCCAGCCTCTCAGGAAAACCGCACGGTCGACTCCGTGAGCATAGGGTAGCAATTTCGGTACCAGCGCTCCGCGCTGCGTGGCAGGCGTTTCTCTGACATTCCTGGTATCAGAACCTGACATTTTGTCAGGATCTTGAGTATGATGATGACGTGGAAAACGAGCCCAGACAGCAGGTCCCGCTACGCCAGCGGCTCACGGTCCGACTCACGGCCGGAGTAATCCTCGTCCTGCTCTTGATCGGCTGTCCGTTCCTCCTGGCGTTCCACCGGTTGCTGCGAAACCAGCAGCTCGACGCCCTGACGGAAGCGACCACCGGCCTGAGTCGCGTCCTGGTGGACGGACTGCGCAGCGCGATGCTCGCCGGCCAGCCCCACCTTCTCGATGAAGTCGTCCGGGATCTGGCCCAGCAGGAAGAAGTCGAGAGGGTCATGCTTCTCGATCATACGGGCCGTGTGCGGGTCTCCTCCGATCCGGCTTACCAGGGGCGATCTCTCCACAGGCAGCGAGACGACACCTGCAGCGTCTGCCACCAGAACGCAGGCAGCCCTGGCGTCAGCCGCACGGCCGTAACGCAGGAGAACGAGCGGCGGATTTTCCGGGCCATGAGCACCATCCCCAACGAGCCCCGGTGCCACGCCTGCCATGATGCCACGGCGGCCACCAACGGCATTCTGCTGATCGACCTGGCGCTCGGTACAGCGGATCGCCGCTTCCTGGCCGGTATCGGAAGCACGGTAGCGCTGGGAGCGGTGATGGTGCTGGTGACGATCGCGGTCCTGGTCCTGCTCCTGAACCGGATGGTACACAGACCGCTCGAGGGCGTGATGAGCGCCAGCCGCAGGGTTGTTGAAGGCGATCTCGACGCCCGGGCGCCGATCTCATCCTCCGGGGAGTTCGCGCTGCTCGCCTCTCAGGTCAACCACATGACGGATCACCTGGCGCAATCGTACCGGACCGTGGCGAGTCAGCACCGCGAGCTTCAAGAAATCCTCAACTCGGTGGACGACGAGATCATCGTTCTGGACCGGGATCGCCGGGTGGTCGCTGCGAACAGGGCGTTCCAGGGCAAGTTCGTGCCTTCCGGAGAGAAAATCGAAGGACAGCCCTGCCCCCAGATGACATCGTCGAGCGGGCCTTGTGGGGTCACCGCTTCGCGCGGATGCGCGGTGGAGAAAGTGTTCGAGAGCGGCACCCTCCACAAAGAAATCGTGTCGCTGAGCGGACCCGAGGGAGAGGAACGCTGTGTCGAGGTCCACGCCTCGCCGGTGCGCGGACCTGAGGGCGCAGTGACCCACGTCGTGGAAGTGAGACGTGACATATCGGAGCGGCGCCAGTTGGAGGCTTCCGTGGCGCATTCCGAGAGGCTCGCCGCGCTCGGTCTGCTGGCCTCCGGCCTCTCTCACGAGATCAACAATCCTCTGGGCGCCATCGCGACCTCCGTTGACGGACTCCGTCGCAGGCTCCCGGATGAGCCCGGCCTGCCGCCGAAGACAAGGGAAGCGCTGGGCAGTGTGCTGGCGCGCATCGCCCGGGAAGTCAAGCGCGGCCGCGAGATTACCCACAGGCTGCTCAAGGTGGCGCACCAGGGCGGCAAAACGCGGACGCTCGTCGACGTCAACCACGTCATTGACGACACTCTGGCCATCCTCGCGCATCACATCAAGCGCTCGAAGATCACTACTTCTCTCGAGCTGGGCAAGTCCCTGCCGCCTCTGCGCGGCGACGAATCCCACCTGGTGCAAGTGCTCATGAACCTGGTGCTGAACGCGGTACAGGCGATGGAGGCGCACGGAGGCAACCTGCGCATCGCCTCGCGCGCCGAGAACGGCTCCATCCAGATCGAAGTCGAGGACACCGGGTGCGGCATCGCGCCGGAAGCCCTCAAGCACATCTACGAACCGTTCTTCACGACCAAGTCCCCCGGCAAGGGGACCGGCCTGGGACTTTTCGTCATCCACCGCATCGTGACGGAGCTGGGAGGAGACATCCAGGTCCGCAGCCGTCCGAACCACGGCACGTCGTTCAGGATCTCGCTTCCCTCGCGCGTGAGTGAGGCGCGCTCGGCATGATGCACTCGCCCGCGATACAGGTGCTTCTGGTGGACGACGATCCCTCGTTCCGGGACGTGCTGGCGGACGAGCTGCGGCGCAGCAACTTCCAGATGACGACGGCCTGCGATGCCGAGGCGGCTCTCAGGGAAATCGACAACCGCACGTTCGACGTGGCGATCATCGACATGAATCTGCCGGGAATGCAGGGGGATGACCTGATCCGCGAGATGCGCGAGCGCTCTCCCGCGACAGAGCTCGTCGTTTTGACGGGTTACGCCACGGTGGAGACCGCGGTGCGCGCCCTCAAGGACGGTGTGTACGACTTTCTCACCAAGCCCTGCAACCTCGACGAGCTCGAGGCTGTGCTGAGCCGGGCCCATGAGAAGAAGACCCTGATGCGCGACAACAAGCTACTGCACCGGGAGCTGGCGCGCCAAGGCCGCTTTCGGGAGTTCATCGGAAAGAGTTCCGCTCTGCGCTCCGTGCTGGAGATCATCGCCAGAGTGTCGCAGACCGACTCGACGGTGCTCATCCAGGGCGAGAGCGGAGTAGGAAAGGAGCTGGCCGCCCGCGCCGTGCACCGCACCAGCCTGCGAAGCCGGCAGCCGTTCATCGTGGTCGACTGCACTTCCCTGCAGGAATCCCTGCTCCAGAGCGAGCTGTTCGGCCACGAGCGGGGAGCGTTCACGGGAGCCGTGACGCGCAAGCACGGTCTGTTCGAGGTGGCGGACGGCGGCACGCTGTTTCTGGACGAGATCGGCGAGATCACACTTCCGCTGCAGTCCCGGATCCTGCGCGTGCTCGACACGGGCACCTTCCGGCGCGTCGGAGGAGTGCAGGACGTTCAGGTGAACGTGCGGGTCATCTGTGCCACCAACCGGGATCTTTACCAGATGGTCCAGGAGAAGCGCTTTCGCCAGGATCTGTACTACCGCATCAACGTCGTGAGCTTCACACTGCCGCCGCTGCGGGAGCGCCGCTCGGACATCTTCCTGCTCGCAAAGTATTTCGCGAAAAACTCGCCGGTGACTCGCGGGAAGCCCGCAAAGTTTTCCTCTGAAGCCCAGTCGGTGCTGCAATCCTACTCCTGGCCGGGGAACGTGCGCGAGCTGCACAATGTAGTGGAGCGCGCCCTGATCCTGTGTGACAACGATGAAATCAGAGTGGACGATCTGCCCGTCAACCTGCGCCAGAAGAGCGCGCTGAACATCGAGGAGATCACGGCCGGCCGTCCGCCGCTCGCCGAGCTGGAGCGGTCGTACATCAACCAGCTTCTCGAGGAGCACGGAGGCCACAGGGCGCGCGTGGCCAAGGTGCTCGGAATCAGCGACAGGACCCTGTACCGGAAGCTGAAGAGCTTCTCGCCCCCCTCCCAGCAGCACGACTCCTGACAATTTGTCAGGATCACGGCCTCGACGCCGGACGCTGCAAGCACCTCCCCCCAACCGTTAACTCCCCATCATCTCTGGAGGTTGGCTTCGTTCGAAGCCTCCTGCGGACCACTTGGAATCAACTTTGCTCTACAACAGATCCACGCGAGCAATCCGGCTCGTTGGTTTCCAGGAGGGTGCGCTCTGAGCCCTGTCAAGCGGTTGCTGATCGGTGCGATCGTCGTGGCGATGGCCGCCGTCGGCTACGTCACCGGCCGTGCGCTCTTCCGCCCCTCCAGGAGGGTCGTGCAGCCCATCGCCTTCAACCACCAGAAGCACGTCGAGGAGGTGGGGATGGAGTGCAACGACTGTCACGAGCTGGTTGAAACGGGGAGACACGCCGGCCTGCCCACCTTGACGACCTGCATGGACTGCCACGAGGAGCCCGTGAGTGATCATCCCGAAGAACAGAAGGTGAGAGATCTCGCCCAGGCCGGGCAGGATGACGTGTTTCTCAAGCTGTTCCGCCTGGCCGACCATGCTTTCTACACGCACCGGCGCCACGTAGCGGTAGCGGGCATCGAGTGCGAGACCTGCCACGGCGGGATTGCCGAAACGACGGTGCCTCCGGAGCGCCCTCTGGTGAGGATCACCATGGATCACTGCGTCGACTGTCACCAGAACGAGGGTGTGTCGAGCGATTGCAGCCGGTGTCATCGTTGAGGGAGGCCAACGCAGCGACATGCCCATAGGAAGACGAGAGTTTCTGGCCGGCCTGGGAGGGTTCGGCATCGGCGTGGGGTTGGGAGGTGTTTCCCACTGGTTTCCCCTCGCGCCTCCGGAGGTCGGACCGGACTGGTCTCCGGGTCGCGAGAAGTTTGTCTCCTCCACCTGCACCCTGTGCCCCGCGCACTGCGGCATCCGTGGCCGCGTGGTGGACGGCTTGCTGGTGCGCGTAGACGGCAATCCGCTTCACCCCGTGAACCGCGGCGGGCTCTGCCCCAAAGGGCTTTCGGGGATCCAGCTCCTCTACCATCCGGGCCGGCTCACCGGCCCGGTGGAGCGGGTCGGCCCTGCGGGATCAGGTGAATTCAGGCCGCTGTCCTGGGAGGAGGCGATACGGCGAATCGCCGATGTGCTCTCGAAGCTTCGCGCCGAGGGGGAGGCGCGCGCCTTTGGATGGTTGGCGGGAGATGTCTCCGGGATTATGGAGGACCTGCTGCGCCGGTTCTGCGGGGCGTACGGAACGCCCAACTTCTTGCGCGAGACCTACACGGACGGGAGCGCGGATGTGGTGGAGCTGAGCCAGGGAATACACACGCCACCCGCATTCGATCTGTCTTCCTCCGATCTGGTGGTTTCTTTCGGCGCGGCGCTCTCCGAGGCATGGTGGTGCCTGCCGCAAGCTGCCCGGGCCCGGGGCGCCGAGGGAGGCGACCGCCCGCGCTGGGTGCAGGTCGACGTGCGTCACTCACGCACCGCGGCGCGCGCCGACGAGTGGGTGCCGGTACGGCCGGGCACTTACGGTGCTCTGGCGCTCGGGATCGCCTACGTGCTTCTCAAGGAAGGTCTCTACGACGCCGAGAAGATTCACCGGCACGTCGACGGAATCGAGGATTGGACGGATGAGCAGGGCAGGGTCGTTCCCGGCTTCCGCACCCTGGTTCTCAGGCACGGGCGCACCGAGGACATCGCCCGGCGAGCCGGGGTGCCCGAGGAGACGCTCATACGACTTGCCAAGGCTTTCGGAACCGCGAGTCGTCCGGTCGCTCTCTGGGATCAGGCGCTGTCCTGGCGCTCCGGGGGACTCGCCGACGCCCTCGCGGTGCATGCTCTCAACATTTTGACCGGCGCGTTGAACCGGCCTGGTGGAGTGCTGCTGCAGCCGCCGCTGCCCGTGCCGTCGCTGGCGGGCTCCCGCTCCGCGAAACCTGCAGCCGAAGCTGAAAGCACGGGTGCGCTCAACGCCGCCGATTGGGCCGAACGCGCCGCCACCGATCCTACCGCGCCCCTGAAAGCTCTATTCATGTACTACGCCAATCCGGTGGGCTCGGCGCCGGACACCAGCGTGGTTGTCAAGGCCCTGGATCGCATCCCGTTCGTGGTTTCGTTTTCGCCGTTCCTGGACGAGAGCGCCAAGCACGCTGATCTGGTCCTTCCCGATCACACGTACCTCGAACGCTGGCAGGATGCACCGGCGCCATCCTCGGTACCGATTCCGGTGTGGGGTGTGGTACAGCCGATGGTTCCACCGCTTCACAACACGCGGGCCACCGGTGACGTGATTCTCGATCTGGCCGGCAAGCTCGGCGGCGAGGTGGCCGCGGGGTTCCCCTGGAAGAACGTCGAGGAGATCGTCCGGCAGCGCAGCGAGGCGCTGGCCGGAGCTCACCGCGGCAGCCTGATGGCTGGGGCGTTCCGGCGCGATGAGCTGCGCGAGCTCGAGGCCCGTGGCTGGTGGGTTCCACACGGACTCTCCAAGGACGAATTCTGGAGCACGGCTCGCGAGAGCGGCGGCTGGTTCGATCCGTACTACGACTACCATGACTGGAGCACTGCCTCGCAGCTGCCGGGTGCAAAGGTGAGGGTGTTCTCCTCTGAAGCCCGTCAGCTCATCGCTGCCTCCAACCCAAACCTCGAAGAAGGCTTCCTGCCGCTCCAAAAAACGCAGGAATCTGAGTCACATGACGAAAGCTACCCGCTTCTGCTCATGCCGTACCGGGTGATGACGCTGGCCTCGGGGAGCACGGCGCTGATGCCCTGGCTCCTCGAGCATCTGGGCATCCTCACCGGCGATGCGTGGGAGACCTGGGCGGAGATCAATCCGGAGACCGGCCGGGAGCTCGGCCTGTCGTCGGGACACAAAGTGCGTATCGAATCGGAGGCCGGTGCCTTCCTCGCCCGTCTGCGGTTCTACGCCGGAGCCCAACCCGGTGTTGTCAACGTGCCGTACGGCCTTCATACCGTCGTCGAGGGCTGGGGCCAGGCGCAGGGCTCCAATCCGCTGCGGGCCGTCGGGGCTCGCCGCGATCCGGCAACAGGGATGCCTGATTGGTACTCCACCCGCGTGAGGGTGGTGGCTGTCTAAGGAGCGCAGGATGTCTCGTTGGGGCATGGTCATTGATCTCGATCGCTGTACCGGCTGTCAGGCCTGCGAGGTGGCCTGCCGGGTCGAGAACAACATTCCGGTCGGTGGGCCGGATGCCGCCCGTGAGAATCGCACCATCTCCTGGATGCGGGTGGTCAGCGAGGAGCACGGTGAGTGGCCCAACGTCAGGACGCGGTTCATCCCTCGCCCCTGCATGCACTGCGATCGACCTCCCTGCACGGCCGTTTGCCCCGTGAGCGCCACCTCCATAGACAAGGAAGGGATCGTGGGCCAGATCTACCCGCGGTGCATCGGTTGCCGCTACTGCGCCAACGCCTGTCCCTATACCGTCAAGTCGTTCAACTGGAGAAAGCCCTCGTACCCGTCCACCTCCCTGCCGATGCTCAACCCGGATGTGTCCACGCGTCCGATCGGCGTGATCGAGAAGTGCACCTTCTGCCATCACCGGCTCCAGAAGGCCCGCGACCAGGCACGGGTGGAGAAAAGGCCGTTGCGTGAGGCTGATTACGTGCCCGCTTGCGCGGATGCTTGCCCGGCCGCGGCCATTGTCTTCGGAGACCTCGACAACCCCGACCACCAGGTGGCGAAATTGGCGAGCAAACCGCGAGCCTTCCGTCTCATGGAGGAACTTGGGACCAAGCCCAAGGTCTACTACCTGTCCGAGGAACACTGATCGATGAGCGATCTTGAAAAGCTTCAGGGGTTGCCCCAGGACCAGCGCATCCTGCTCGCTCCTCTCGTGCACACGACGCGTACATTCTGGATCTGGGCTTCCGTATTCGCGGCCATCACCCTCTGGGGAGGGGTCGCCTACTTTTTCCAGCTTCGCTACGGGCTCGGCGAGACCGGGCTCAACACGCCCGAGTACTGGGGTATCTACATCATCAACTTCGTGTTCTTCATCGGCATCTCCCACGCCGGCACCCTGATATCGGCGATCCTCAGGATCAGCAACGCCGAGTGGCGCCGTTCCATCACGCGGTCGGCCGAGTTCATCACCGTTCTGGTCATTGCCTTCGGAGCGGTGCAACCCGTCCTGGATCTCGGAAAGCCCGATCGGGCGCTATACATTCTCCTGCACGGCCAGGCGTGGTCTCCGCTGCTCTGGGATGTATGCAGCATCGGGCTCTACTTTGCCGCCAGCAGCATCTATCTCTACATTCCGATGATCCCCGATCTGGCGTTGATCCGGGATCTGAAGATACGTCCACGGTGGCTCTACTGGTTCCTCGCCATCGGCTACCAGGACACACCCAGGGCAAAACAGGTTCTCCAGAAGATCATCGCCATGCTGGCCGTCGCGGTGATCCCGATTGCCGTTTCGGTTCACACGGTCATCGCCTGGATTTTCGCGCTCACCCTGAGACCGATGTGGCACAGCACCATCTTCGGCCCCTACTTCGTGGTCGGAGCCATCTATTCGGGAATCGCTGCCCTCATCCTGGCGATGGCGATCCTGCGGCGCGTGTATCGTCTGGGGGCCTACTTCAAGGACATCCACTTCAACAACATGGGCCTCATGCTCCTGCTCATGTCGCTGATGTGGACCTACTTCACCTTCGCGGAGTACCTGACCGCATGGTACGGCGGTGAGGAGGCGGAGCTGGCGACTTTCTGGTCGAAGGTGTCCGGACCCTTCGCGGTGCCGTTCTGGCTCATGGTGATCTCGTGTTTCGTGGTTCCGCTAGCGCTGATGTGCCGTCGCGCCACCCGCGGCGTCTGGGGCTCGACCGTTGCGTCTGCGTTTGTCGTGCTCGGGATGTGGCTCGAGCGCTTCACTATCGTAGTTCCCACGTCGCTGCACCCGAGGATCGAGTCACTGTCTGCTAGCTACTTTCCGTCATGGATCGAGTTGTCGATCATGGCGGCGACATTCTCGGGTTTCATTCTCGTGTACATGATTGCGACAAAATTCTTCCCAATCGTATCCCTCTGGGAGATCCAGGAAGGCAGAGAGGACTCCGTAAAGGAGGCCTCCGAACGCGTCGCGAGCTATCTCCCGGACGAGGTCAAGGCAGTCAAATCATGAGAGGCATTGCCGAAAACAGATACTGTGATCACCCCGGGCACGTCTCCTCCCTGGGAGTGCAGAGCCTCGTGCGGTGGGCCGCTCTTCCAATCATGCTTTCGTTTGCCTTGTTGTTGATGGGTCCCGCGTCCGCCGCCGAGGTGTCTGCGCTGCAAGGGGATCCGTTCCGGGGTCGCGAGGTGCTGACGGAGAAGCTCTGCACGCAGTGCCACTCAGTCTGGAGCCACGGTGGCGATCTGGCCCCGGAGATGTCGACCGCGGTTTCCGGTAAAGGCTGGCTGGATCTCGTAGGGGATTTCTGGAACCACACGCCACGGATGATCGACGCCATGGTCGGCAGGGGCTATCCCTGGCCCACCATCGATCAGCGGGAGATGGCCGATCTGGTGAGCTACCTCTATTATCTGAAGCTCTTCGATCAGCCCGGTGATACCGCGCGCGGCGCCATCGCCTATTCTCAGCTTCGCTGCGTGACGTGCCACAGCCTGGGAGGAGAGGGCGGCGAGGTCGGCGGCCCGCTCGACGAGTTCTCTGCGTATCCCTCCGCTGTGGTCCTGGGCCAGGCGATGTGGAATGCGGGTCCCAAGATGCAGGAGGCGCAGATCGGGCGCTGGACTGCGATCTCAAACTTCGCGGGAAGCGAAATGGCCGACATTCAGGCCTACATCCGCCTGCGTGGTGTCCGCACCGATCGTGAAGTGCAGCTTCTGCCGTTGCCGGATCCCATCAAGGGCGCCGAGGTCTTCAAAGCCAAACGCTGCGTGGCCTGCCACCGCAAGGGAGACGGTGACGCCCCGGACCTCACCTACTCGGCGCTGAACCGGACGGTGTCCGAGACCAGCGGCATGCTCTGGAATCACAGCTACGCGATGAACGACTGGATGCGATCCAGAGGCATACCGTTCCCGAGCTTCGAAGGCAACGAGATGGCGGATCTCATCTCGTATCTTTACTTCCTCGGATTCGTGGGGGAGGAGGGAAGCGCTGAGCGCGGGCGATCGGTTTTCGAGCAAAGAGGGTGTGCAAGCTGCCACGAGGGCTCCGACATCAGCGCTCCGGAGCTCACGGGCAGCAGCGTTGCCGCCGATCCCATAGCCCTTTCCGCCGCCATGTGGAACCATGCACCGGAAATGCACGAGCTCATGGCGGAGCGGGCCGTTGCGTGGCCGAAGTTTGACCCGGGTGACATGAAAGATCTGGCCGCCTACTTGAGGAAGGTCGCCTCACCCCGCTGATCGGGGAAGAGCTGGCGAGAAAGCGGCTTCCCACCACGCAACCCGAGCGCGTAGGGGGGTACGTCGATGACTTCTCATGCCGGGGTGCTCGTCTTCTGTTGTCAGGAGGATGACATCGAGGCCCTGAAGGCAGCATCGGGCACTCAGGGTCCCGCCCTTTGCATCGTCACCAGCCCGGTCGCCGTAACCCATCATGTCGTCGCCGGCCGCGCCCTGGCGGTCTTCCTGGGTGTGGGACACAAGACCCTGGAGCACCTGGACGTCATACCCGTCATTCACGCCGCCAGACCCGACCTGCCCGTCATCGTCATCGCTGAGGAAGACTCGCTCGAGCTGGAGCGCAAAGCCCGCCAGAAGAGCATCTTCTACTACCTCGTGCACCCCGTAGATCCTTCCGAGATCGAGGCGGTGCTCAGGGATGTCCTGCGCCACGTGAAGCATTGATCGGACCAGTGCGTCGCCCCAACTATCGGGTGCCTCAGAGTCCGACTCTCGTCCAAGAAATTGAATCTGCCTTCCTCTAGATATCAGGTGCTAATAACCAACTTCCTGGCGAACCGCACAAAATCAGCCGATTTTCCCTATCACGCACCAATCGGTATGGATCTCCCAATTCAAACTGTGAAAGACTATTTCCATCCGCCATTGACAAGACCAACAGTTCCCCTGAGTAGAGGGTAGCCAGCAGCGAATCGCCCAGGCGCTCCATTTGGAACACCTGATGATCTGCCTCCGGCGTCGGATGTACGGAACCGAAGCCGTCGCGGCGGTGAGAGGCCTGGCTATCATTTACGGGCGTTGTTTTCAGCATCTGGCGGAAGCGATGGTACGATTCCGGTGCTGATCGCGTAGCCGCGCCGTGGGTCTTGTTGGCTCGAGCGCTCGTGAGTCTTTGGGTTCACACGTCGCTGGTGCTGTGGCAAGATCATGGTTTAGGATGACGTCACCATTGCCGGTGAGGGCCTCCGGCAAGAGACCTAGACATGGACATTTACTCGGCCAGCATTCTGATTAGCATTCTCGTCTACATTGCCGTTGGCAACTATGCGGGTCGAAAGGTCAAAGATCTCGAAGACTACTTTGTAGTCGGTCGACAGGCGCCGACGCTCTTGATCGTCGGCACACTGATTGCCAGTGTGCTCAGCACCAACGCGTTCCTGGGTGAAACCGGGTTTTCCTACGCGAGCCAGGGGGGCGCGTTTATTCTCTGGCCCGCCACATGGGTCGCTGGATATGTCTACGGTGCATTGTTTTTCGGTCGATACCTGCGACGCAGCCGTGCCCTGACTGTTGCCGAGTTCTTTGGACGGCGATTCGATAGCCGGCGGGTTCAGACCGCGGCCGGCGTGACGGTTATCCTGGGCCTGGGCGGTTATCTGCTGGCCGTGACACAGGGCACCGCGGTCATCCTTTCCCAGTTGACACCTCTGACTTACATGCAGGGGCTCTATGTGGCCTGCGTGAGCTACGTGTTGTTTACCCTGTACTCCGGGTCTCGCGGCGTGGTGATTACCGATACTCTGATGTTCCTGCTCTTTACCGTCATGAGCTTTCTCGCCTTGTACTACATCGTCGACGCCCATGACGGCTGGCTGGCATCCCTGAACGGTCTCGTCAGACTGGAGGAGAAGCCGGATCTGATGACCTGGCATGGCGCCGTCGGACCCGGTACGGAATTTGGTACATCGACAGATTATATGATCTGGTCGATCATCATCGGGATCGCCTGGAGTCTGGTTACGGCGGTCAGCCCCTGGCAGTCGAGCCGTTATCTGATGGCGAAAAACGAGCACGTGGTGATTCGCTCCGCGTGTTTCGCGTTGATTATCGTTGCCGTGAGTAATGCGGCGCTCTTTGCCGCGGCGACCGTGGTCAAGATCGGCAGGTGCAGCACGATCTGTTGAAGTTGGTCCACGATGGTTCCTTTCACTAACCCGTTAGCGTGCACGGGTCCTCGATCCGGGTTCGTGCCCTCGACGCCCACGACTCTTCGTGGGGAAGCCACGAGTCCGGGCACGACCGCTGGGGTCAAGGCCGTCGTCGCAGCGCGCGCGGCGCCCCAAGGCGCAGACCGTGTCCCAAGGCCGCTTCGAGCCGCCGTCCGAACACCTGCAGGTGGAGTTCCCCCATGCCCGACACCTGCAGGGCGCCGGTGTCGGTGTTCCTTTGGAGAACCAACGTCGGGTCCTCCCGGACCAGGTTG
>CBEVTG010000002.1:0-17090 GCA_965552745.1 uncultured bacterium | reverse complement strand
CCCAGCCTCAAGACGGCGCACATGGCGGACGAGTTCGTGAGCGTCGAGGAGCTGATCGACACCACCAGGGCGATCGCGCTGTCGATCATGAGATGGTGCCGCTAGGAGGGAAGCATGGAACGCAAGCTGAGCAATAAAGAGCTGTTCATCAAGCACTGCTCGCCCGCCATGGAGGTACCGTTCTCCCTGGGCGAGTATCGCGATCGTCTCAACCGGGTCCGCGAGGAGATGGCAAGCCGCAAGATTGACCTGCTCTACCTGACGTCACCGGAGAGCCTGTGCTACCTCAGCGGCTACCAGGCCGAGTGGTACCAGGCCCAGAGCCCGAAAGAGTGGCCGCCCGTGAGCGGCATGGCCGTGCACGCGGATCACGACAAGTTCATCCTCTTCGACTCCGAGGAGGAGGAAGTGATGATCCGCTACACCACCGTGTCGACCGACACGCGCATCTTCCGCAGCAACGAGATGAAATCGGCGATCGACAAGATCCTCAGCGATCTCAAGGAGGAAGGCTGGCTCGATGGCACGGTGGGTCTGGAGATGCGCAGCTACCGTCCGAATCGCCTGGTGAGCGAGCAGTTCCAGAAGGACATTGAGGGCACCGCCTGCAAGGTGGTCGATGGCAGCGACATCGTGCGCGAGATTCGCGGCATCAAGTCACCGCAGGAGCTCGCCTACATCGAGACCGCGGCGCGGATCGCCGACATCGGCATGAACGCCGCCCGTGACACCCTGCGTCCCGGTGTCACCGAACTCGACGTCTACGGCGAGATGATCTGCGCCATGGCCAGGGCGGGTGGCGAGAACGCCGCCATTACGCTGCCGGTGGTCTCCGGGCCCAAGAGCGCCTGCCTGCACGGGCTCGCTTCACGCCGCAAGATCATGCCGGGAGACATCGTCAACGTCGACATTTGCGGCGTCTACAACCGCTACCACTACAACATGGCGCGCACGTTCTCCATGGGCGCTCCCCACCCGGACGTGGCCAGGGTGATGGAGAAGTCGGCGCGCTCCATGTCGGCTCTCAATGAGCTGATGCAGCCCGGCCTCAAGATCGCCGATCTGCTCTCGCACATCGTCAGCTATTACAAGGAGGCGGGCATCTGGGAAGATCGCCTGTGGGTGGGAGGATACGAGCTGGGTCTCGCCTTCCCGCCCGACTGGGTGGGAGCGTTCGTTTACGAGCCCGGGATGGAGTTCGGGGATCGAGCGTTTCAGCCCGGAATGGTCGTCAACTACGAGAGCAACTTCTATCTGCCGCAGGCGGCGGGAACTTCGATCCTGATCGACAGCATCATCTTCAAAGAAGATCGCGCGGAGATGGTGAGCCGCGTTCCTCACGATCTGTGCGTGATCGAGTGACGCGGTACGGCCGCTAGCCGCCCTCGCCGGTGTCCAGGTAGAGAGCGATGTTCAGGTACTTGGACGCCTGGACCATGTCAGGTGAGCTGATCACCGCCACGTTGCCCCGCGGCCTCTCGACACCCGGCAGATAGGCGAGAACCTCCGCCTTCTAGATGTCACTGAAGGTGAGCTCCATTTTCACGGGCCGGGCGACCTTGTATGGCTTCAACTCATGCCGCCGCACGACATCTCCTCTCATCGGGGCTGCTCCAGAACGGCGATCTGCAGGGTCAGATCCTGGCGCCGGTACAGGCAGGTACCCTTGATGTCCTCGCAGACGTAGTAAAGGGCGTAAACGGGCAGCTCGACGGAGCCCGGTGCAGCGTCTTCCGGCGCCTGAAGCTCAAACTCGACGCGCCGCGTTTCGGTGCTCACCACCTGCTGCGGGTTCGGCACCGTGAGCCGCCGCCGGTCCGCACGCCAGCCCGCGGGCGGATCGATCCAGATCTCGAGATCATCGACCTCGGTGTTCCAGTGCGCCTTGATCTCCGCGTTGGGACGGAAGATGAGGTGCGCGCGAGACGACTCGCCCGTGGCGATCCCGGGCGGAACCATGGCTGTTTCCACCGCGATGAACCCTTCGCGATCCCTCATGATGCGGCCTTTCGGGTCGGGCCCCTGCGCGGGATCCTCGCTGGTGGCAAAGTTCTCGGCCGGATAGGCCAGTTCGGCCCCTCTCGGTTCAACCACCAGCGCCGCCGGAGTCTCGCCCCGCGCCTCGAGTTCCCTGCGCGCCTCCGAGACCCAGTCGTAGAACGAGTACGGCTTGTCGAGGCGCGGGCCGTATTGCTGGATGCGCCGCCGCCAGATGTAGTTGTTCGGATCGATCTCGAGGGCCTTCGCCCAGGCGCTGATCGCGGCCTGGAAATCTTCCGGCTGGCGCGCGCCCGAGTCGTAGCGCATGCGATACGCAACGCCGAGACGGAAGTGGGTGGGATCGTGGTTCGGGTCGAGCTCGAGCGCGTGGCGATAGGCCTCGATCGACTCGCCGAGGCGATCGAATCCTCCCCATTGCAGCAGCATGTGCGCGTACTGGCGCCACTGCTCGGCGCCTCCCTGACGCGCCGCCTGTTTCAGCGCCGTGAGATCCGGCGCCGTGGACGGGCCGGTCGCGGAGTGCACACTCTCACCCGAAGGCGGCTCGAACCGCCGGTTGAGGAACTCCTCCTCGAGACGATCGACATCCTCCATCCCGAGGTCGGCCATGCGAATCACACCGTGCTCGTCGATCGCCAGCGTGATCGGCACGTACGAAACCTCGAGCAGGTTGAGCGAGTCGACCATGAGGGGCCAGCCCATGTCTTTCCACTGCATGAACAGGCGCGCACGATCCGGATGCTGTTCCTCGAGAATACCGACGAGCTGGAGGCGCCCCTCCTCCTGCCACCTGCGAGTCTGTTCGTGCCAGCCTGGCACGTGCACGCGGCAGCCCGCTCACCAGGAGGCGAAGATGTGCAGGAGAACTTTCTGGCCGCGGAAGTCGGCCAGTGACAGGGGGCGCTCTCCATCGAGCGCCGGGAAAACAATGTCAGGAAATTTTTGACCGACCTCGAAGTCGGCTTCGGACAGGAAGCCGCCGGTCTGCTCCGAATCAGGCACGGCCGCACATCCGAGCACGCACACCAGGACGGTTGCAAGCAGCGTGAGGTGAAATGATCCGGGGCTCATTGGATCAGGCCGGGGGCCATTGCGGATACCGCAATTTTTCGTCCTGAAATTTTTATCTGAAACCAGCGAACGCATAGGCTAGCGATCCGTGTCTAGATTGTCAAGAACACAGCGCTCGCGCATAATGTTCCCAGGCATGCAATCCCGCCTTTTGATTAAAAAGATCCGTCTGGTTCAGGAGACGGCAGCAAAAATCTGCGCCGACCTGGACCCCGCGTGGCAGGACTCCCTGGTCCGCTGCCTCACCCGTCTCGACATTCTCAGCGTGCGAACGCTGAGCCTCCAGGATCTGCGCCTGCGCGCGGCCCCTCCCGAAGTCACGCTGGTGCCGGATACGGCACGGCCGTTCGGCTGGGCCGTGTGGCTGGCGATCCTCACCGACGCCTCGCTCGACGATCCCGAATGGCTGCTGGCGGGCCTGCACCGCGGTTGGAGCCGCTGGGGTTTTTCGCACGAGGAGGCACGATGCTGGCGCCGCGAATACATCCAGGCACACACTGCCCCGGCCGTTTTGCCGGCCGGGCACATCGAGCCCGGCGCCGCTCTCGAAAGCGTCGGCTGACACCCTTCTACCGCGGATCTCAAGATGGCTTCGGCCCGATGATGATCTGTCCGCCGTCCACGACGATCGTGGCGCCGGTTATCTCCTCCGGATTCCCCGCCCGCTTCAGCATCGTCGCCCTGTCCCCGCGGTGCCGCCGCAGCTCAGCGACCGCTCCAGCGGGGTGAGCGCTTCTCCACGAAGGCGCGCGGCCCCTCGAGGATGTCGTCGGAGGCCACCATGGCATCGTAGATCGGCCAGTGCTTCCCGTTCAGTTTCCGAAACGCCTCCTCCACGCTCATCGACAGACTCTCGTAGGCGCACCTCGTGGTCGCGCGCACGCTCAGCGGCGCGGCCGCGACTATGCGCTGGGCCAGCTCGAGCGCCGTCGGCATCAGCTCACTCGCCGGCACCACGCGGTTGATCAACCCCCAGCGCTCCCCCTCCTGAGCCGTCATGCGCCTGCCGGTGAGCAGCATCTCCATGGCGATCTTGAGCGGTACCTGCCGCGGCATGCGCGTGAACCCTCCGGAGGAGGCCATCATGCCGATGCTGACCTCCGGCAGGAAGAATTCGACATGTTCGGCGGCCACGATCAGATCGCAGGCAAGCGCCGTCTCGAAACCTCCGCCGACCGCCAGGCCGTTGAGGGCTGCGATCACCGGCTTGTCCAGATCGAAGCGCTCCGTGAGACCCCCGAAACCTCCCTTGCCGTAGTCGACCGGATCATGGCCCACCGCCGCCGTGGCCTTGAGATCGTCCCCGGCGCTGAAGAAACGCTCTCCCGCGCCTGTGAGGATCGCCACGCGTGCGTTCGAATCGGCGGCAAACTCGTCGAAGGCCCGGCCGAGTGCGCGGCTGGTGGCCGGATCGATGGCGTTCGCTTTGGGACGATCGAGGGTGACGATCGTCACCTCTCCTTTCTTTTCAATGCGTACTCCCTGTTCAGACATGAGCTCTCCTATTCCGGTGTTCGTGTCAGTCGAAAACCATAATCGGTGTAGCCCCGTTCCGGCCCGAGGCTGCTGCGCGCCGCGCACCTGCAGATCTTGACGTGATGGCGCCAGGATCCGTTCCGGGAGGCGCGCCGGCGGCCGCTCTCCGGGCCTTTCGGATTGTGCTCGGGTGAGATCTTGTAGTAGCCGGGATCGTACCAGTCGGCACACCACTCATGGACATTGTCCGCCATGTTGTGCAGGGCGAAGCCATTGGGGTCATAGAGCCCGACCTTCTCGGGACGATCCGTGTCCCAGCCCTTTTCGTAGTGGCGCGACGCCGGCGGAAACTCGTCGCCCCACGGGTAGGTCTTTCCCTCTGGCCCTCCCCGAGCCGCGCGTTCCCACTCCGCTTCGGTTGGCAGACGGTAGTGACGACCGCTCTGTCGGCTCAGCCACTCGCAATAGGCAGCGGCATCAAACCAGGACACCGCGACCACCGGCTGCTGCGGGTGACTAAAAAGCGGATCGTCCCAGACGGACGGGGTTGTGTGATCCGTCGCTTCCAGAAAGCACCGGTACATGCGATTGGTCACACAGACGAGCGCCATCTCGAACGCGTCCACCGTTACACGGTGGACGGGGCGCTCATTGTCGCGGCCGTTTTCGCTTCCCATGTGGAACCAGCCGGCCGGGATCCGGGCCACCGTGGGCTCGATGTATTCATCGGTCATGCACGGTGCCCTGACGGCGAGAAGCGGCCGCGGAGCGCGCCCGCTCACCGGCCTCCCATGTGCGGCCATACTTCAGATACGCGTACAGCGACGACTGGGTAGCCGCGATCAATCCGGGCATGCCGTCCAGGAACCCCAGGCGCAGGAAGTAACGCCACACGAAGGCAGCGGGGGGTCGCGCGAGCAGAGAGAAGAATCCACGACTCCGGCCGGAGGCGCTGGCTTCCCGGGCCGCGAGCTCCGTGAACTGCAGCATGCGGCGGTAATCGTCCCGCAGGCCGTGGCCCGTGTGATGAAGGATGCCTCCCTGGAGACGGCCGGGCGTCCCATCCAGCGTTACCCGCTCGTGCACAAGGCGATCGTTCCAACGCCCGTGCCGGCGGTCATAGAGTCTTACCCTGTAGCCGGGGTAATACCCTCCGAAGCGCAACGGCCGGCCGTAAAAGATTGGCCGGCGTGCCACCTCGTATCCCGCGTGGCGATCGATCCTCTCACCGAGCGCGCGCACCGAGCGCGCCAGCGGTCCACCGATGCGCTCGTCCGAGTCGAGGCTCAGGATCCAGTCGTGGCGGGCCTGCGACGCGGCGAAATTCTTCTGGGCGCTGAAGCCGGGCCAGGGGTTTTCGATCACCCGCGCTCCGGCCTGACGGGCAGTCTTCCGAGTCTCATCGCGGCTTCCCCCGTCCACGACCAGAACCTCGTTCGCCCACAACGCGCTCTTGACCGCGTCAGCGACGCGTGACGCCTCGTCGAGCGCGATGATCACAACGCTGATCGCCGCCACCGCTTCACTTCTCCCCGACCAGGAGCTGTCCGGCCGCTCTGACCGCCGCGGCGATGCGCCCGTCGTCGGCTTCCTCGACACTGCGAAGATCCAGCCACAGGCGCTCGCGCCCGAGCACGCCCAGCACCGGCGGATCACCCGAGCGCAGGGCGCGCTCGAGGTCGGCCAGCTTGAATTCCGTCCTGCCACGAGAGGGGCGAACCTTACCGGCACCGGTCCCGCCGGCTGGCAGCCTGCCTCGCGGCGCCGGACGCAGGCCGACGCGCCAGGTTCGCAGGACGCTGGTTGGCGCAGCGCCTCCCCCGACCCTCGCCGATCCGCGCTCCACGACCACGTCGAGGTTCAGGTTCGGAGCCTGGCGCAGATCACGCGCCAGCACTTCGGCGCGGCCCTGGATCTCGGCCGCCGGACGGGCCAGCATGCGCAGCACCGGAACCTCCTCGAACTGCTTGCCGCGCAGAAAGATCTCGAAGGTGGCCTCGAGAGCGGCGATGGTCATCTTATCCACGCGTAGAGCGCGGCTGAGCGGGTGGCGGCGCAGGCGCCGGACCAGCGCCGGGCGCCCCGTCACGATCCCGGCCTGCGGTCCCCCGAGCAGTTTGTCGCAGGAGAAGGTGACCAGATCAGCGCCGCGTTTCAGATAGTCGAGCACCGTGGGCTCATCCCGGATGCCGTATGCCTCGAGCGACGCAAGCAGGCCGCTTCCCTGGTCGACCACGAGAGGAATGCGACGGCGGCGGGCGAGCCCGGCAAGCTCCTTGACGCCGGCTTCCGCCGTGAACCCGACCACGCGGTAGTTGCTGGGATGCACCTTCAATATCATTGCCGTGTCGCGGCACACAGCACGCTCGTAGTCGGACAGGCGCGTGCGATTTGTGGTTCCCACCTCGCGAAGACGCGCCCCGCTGGCTTCGAGGATCTCCGGGATGCGGAAAGAGCCACCTATCTCCACCAGCTCTCCGCGCGAGACCACGACCTCTCGATCCGCAGCCAGCGCCCGCATCACCAGCGACACGGCGGCGGCGTTGTTGTTGACCACGTGGCAGGCCGTCCCCGGCAGCAGCAACTCGAGCGCACGATCGAGGTGCGTCGACCGCGAGCCCCGCCGTCGGGCGGCCACGTCGTACTCCAGGTTGGAGTAACCGGCCGCGGCCTCGCTCACCCGCTCGAGGGCCGACGCCGCAAGGGGGGCGCGGCCGAGGTTGGTGTGCACCAGGACGCCGGTGGCGTTGAGGACCGGAGTGAGGCTCGATCGGGCGCGCCCCTCCAGCTCGCTGACGACCGCCCGTGGCAGATCCTCCAGGCGGCGGTCCAGCTCCTTGCCGGCGACGCCTTTCTCCCGGATCTGCTGCCGCAGGACCTGGAGAGCTTTTCGCAGCAGGGTTCTCAGCGGCGCGGGACCCAGGCGCTCGGCGGCCTGCCGCAGGGACGGCTCCCGCAGCAGCCGGTCTACCTGCGGCAACCTACGCAGAGCTCCCCTTTGACCCCTCACGAGGGTGGACCTATATTTGTGCTGAGCCTATACACGGCCCGGATTACCGATGTCTGACTTGCGCCAGAAACTCGAGCAAATCGAACACGCCATTCGTAAACTTAAGATAGCGTATGAGTTATACTTCTGCGGCACGGAGAAGATCCCTCCCATCAAGCAGCGGGAAGAGCTCGACCGCCTGGTCCGCAAGTACAGCGGGATGAACTTCCCGAATACGGGTGATCGCTTCTACTTTAACACCGTCAAGAACCGCTATCACAGCTACGCGGAGCTCTGGAACAAGCAGATGCGCATGCGCGAGGAGGGGCGTCTCACCGTGGGCCGGCGGGTCGACACCGACGGGGTGGCACGGGCGTCCCAGGCGGCGGCCTCGCTGGCGGGGGCCGCGGTGCCTGCCGCCGCCGGCAAGCGCCGCGTCTCGAGGCCGAGCCAGGAGGGGGCAGTACGCCTGAGCCCCGATCGTATCGAGGACGCCTCGCTTCGGAGCCTCTACAACTCGTTTGCTCAGGCCCGCGCCCAGGTGGGTCAGGCGAGTAAAACGCCCGGCTACGAGCGTTTCCGGGATCAGATCCGCTCCCAGCTTCAGACCCTGAAGAAGCAGGGAAACACCGGACCTGTCGAATTCAAGGTCAGCATCCAGGATCGCAAGGTATCATTAAAGGCACGACCCTCCCGCTGAGCCTGGCCGCAGCCGGCCGCACGGCCCCCGGTGGGGGATCCCGAAGACGCCTGACCATGGCAACTCGCGGCGGAGGACACATGCGACCCTATCACCGAACTCTAGCGGGCCTGGCTGCCCTTTTGCTCTTCCTGTGCACGCCCGCGAACTCCAGAGAAAATCCGGAGGTGGACATCGCCGAGATTCTCCAACCAGCGGACGAGGAAGGCGCCATCGTCGACTCTCTTCTCAATCTCGTGCTCGATCCGACCGACGTGAAGGCTCACATCCACCTCGGCAACCTGTACGCCAGCCAGAAGAAGCTCGATCTGGCCAAGCGAGCCTATCAGCGCGCGCTGGCGCTCGATCCCACAACCGCAGTCGCATGGAATAATCTCGGCGTCGTGTACCTGCAGCTGAAAGAGCCGCGTAAGGCGCTGTCCTGTTTCAAGGAAGCCATCGATTTTGATCCGAAGCATGCGCTCGCCCACTACAACATGGCCAGCGTCCTGGATGTCAACGACAAGTACGACGCCGCGCTCGAGCATTACCGTATCGCGTTCCATGAGCGTCCCGATCTCGCCAAGGTCAGGAGCAACCCGTTCGTGGTCTACAACGAGCACGTGATGCCAGCCCTTATGCTGAACTACCTGAACCGCGAGGATTACGCGCTCCTCGTCGACGCCCCCAGGCCGATCGAGCCCTCGCGGGTGGTTGGGGTCGCCGAGGATACCGAGCCCGCCGAACGCTGAAATCGTCCGGCACTTTGGCAACCCACGTACGCTTGAATAGAATTCGTCGCCTCCGAAAATCGGTTCGGGCCGCCTGCACCAGTTGGCTGGTGTTGTGCGTCTGCGGTCTGACCTCCTCTCCCGCGGGCGCCTGGTCCGATGAGACCCGCCTGCGCATGGTGGAGGACGCCGCGCAGCTCTCCCCTCCGGCGCTGCAGCACCTGTTCGAGCGCTACCGGCGTTACCTGCTGCGGGGCATGAGCACGCAGATGCCTGAGGCGAAGGCGGGGCACTTCCAGAACCCGGACGGCAGCGGCCGCCTGGTGGAGGCAGCGGCGGCCTCGATACAGGAAGCCGTGGCGGCGTTGCGCGAGCAGGAATCGCTTCGGCGCATCGCCTACCGCATGGGACGCGTGGCCCACCTGGTCGGGGATTTGAATTTTCCGCTCGCCAGCAGCGATTCCGATCCGCGGGAGTCGCTTTACGCTGAAGACTTCGCGCTGTACATCCATCGGATGCTGCCGAAGTACCGGCGCACCCTCGAGCGCCGCGAGCCGCTGGGCCTCGATACACCTCCGCTGCGGGACTGGGCCCTGGCTGCCGTGGAACGCGCGCGCGAGTTCTACGATCCGATCGGCCGGTCGTACTGGGTGAATGATACGCTTATGAGTTCCTCGTCCTTCGATGTGAGATCTATCCCGTTCGGTATCGGCGCACTTGCCTACTCGCGCTCGGTCAGCGACCTGGCCCAGGCGTGGACGACGATCTGGCGGGTCGCGGGCGGTGACGCATCGGGCGCCCTCTACGAAGAGCTTTTGCGCAAGAGCGAATCGGAAACCGACAGCCAGAACCCACAGAGGTAGGAAGACATGAAAATCCAGCGTGCTCTCATCAGTGTTTTCGACAAGCGGGGGCTGGCGGACCTGGCCCGTTTCCTGTCGCAGCGGAGCGTGGAGATCCTCTCCAGCGGAGGAACGGCGCGCCACCTGGAGGAGGCGGGGGTTCCCGTCGTGCCGGTGGAGGAATATACCGGTTCTCCCGAAGTCATGGAGGGCAGGGTCAAGACACTGCATCCGAAAGTGCACGCCGGCTTGCTGGCGCGGCGTAATCGTGATGGTGATGTTCGCGATCTCGAGCGCCTGGGTGCACGGCCCATCGATCTGCTCATCGTCAACTTCTATCCGTTCGAGACCGTTTCCGCGCGCCCCGATGCTTCCCGTGAAGAGGTCATCGAGATGATCGACATCGGAGGCCCGGCGATGGTGCGGGCAGCCTCGAAGAACCATGCCTTCGTGGGAGTGGTCGTTGATCCTTCCGACTATCCGGCTCTACAGGAGGAGATCGCACGCACGGGAGGTCTCGAGGAGTCCACACGGCGCAGGCTGGCTCTGCGCGCTTTTCGCGAAACTTCACGCTACGACGCGCTGGTTCAGGCATATCTGGGCCGCGAGCAGAACAGCGAAGCGCACCCGGACCACCTCGTGGCCGTGTTCGATAAGGTGCAGGATCTGCGCTACGGGGAAAACCCTCACCAGTCAGCCGCCTTCTACCGCGAGCCGTCGGCCCCCGAGGGCACCCTGGCGAGCGCCCGTGTGCTCCAGGGCAAGGAGCTCTCGTACAACAATCTGCTCGATCTGGACTCCGCGTGGCGCCTGGCGCTTTCCTTCGAGGACACCTGCGCCGCGATCATCAAGCACAACAATCCCTGCGGAGCGGCCCTCGATTCATCCCCCGAGAAAGCTTTTGACCGGGCGCTAGAGTGTGATCCGATCTCGGCGTTCGGAGGCATCGTGGCGTTCAACCGCGAGGTTGGCGCCAGCACGGCCGAGCGCCTGGTGGCTTCGTTTTACGAGGCCGTCATCGCCCCGGCCTTCAGCGACGAGGCTGTGGAGCGGCTGCGCAAGAAGGAGAACCTGCGCGTGCTGCACGCGCCCCTGCCGGACGGCGGACCGCGCCATCCCCGCGGGCGGGATCTGAGAAGGGTCACTGGCGGACTTCTGGTCCAGGACTGGGATCAACCGGGTCTTCTCGCCGAGGAGCCCCGCCTTGCCACCCGGCGCGAGCCCACGCCCGAAGAGCGCCAGGCAATGCGTTTCGCGTGGACGGTCGCCGCGCACGTGAAGTCAAACGCCATCGTGCTGGCGCGTGCCGACCGGACCGTCGGCATCGGCGCCGGCCAGATGAGCCGCGTGGACTCGGTCAAGCTGGCGGCCATGAAAGCCCGCTCCGACATTCAGGGGTGCGCGCTGGCATCCGATGCTTTCTTCCCCTTCCGGGACGGCATCGACGAAGCGGCGCGGGTTGGAGTGCGATGCATCATTCAACCGGGCGGATCCCGGCGTGACAAAGAGGTCATCGCCGCCTGCGACGAACACGGCATGGCGATGATGTTTACCGGCCGCCGCCACTTCCGCCACTGAGACGGACGCCGGCGGTGAAACTTCCCGGCGCCCGGAACGCCTTCAAGAAACCATTTTTTCGGAGTTGCGGGTGGTTCAGCGCGGCGGAGGCGCGACCAGCTTGAAGCGACGCATGTCGAGCGCGTCCACGTAGTTGTGGTAAGCGACATCGCGGTCGCGACCATGGTAACGCTCGGCAACGCCGCGCTGGCGGCTCGCCTCCCGATCGTCCGGATAGATCCCCAGGACCTCGTCAAATTTCCCAATCGCCTCCTGGAGGTTGCCGGCCTTGAGGAGAAGTATTCCCCAGTTGTACCAGGCGCACGCGATGTTGTAGTCCCACCCCTTCACGCTCGGAAGCGCCTCCTGCATGCGGTACAGCTTCCACAGGGCAGAGTGGTAATCGTGATCCTCCATGGCCCGGCGCACGGTGGCGATGTCTTCATCGAAACGTGCTGTCTCGACTATTTGCTGGGCGAGCTCGTCGTGCAGATCCTTGGCCTCGAACAGCACCGGATCGAGTTCCAGCGCCTCCTCGAGCACCCTCATCGCCTGACGTACCTTGCCCGCTCTGGCGAAGCGGCGACCCTCCTGGTAGCGCGCCTGGGCCAGAGCCCTGCGTGTTTCTGGGTCCTGCGGAAGCTTTGGCTCATCGGTCATCACGATCGGCTCTTCGGGGACGGGTGGCTGTTCCTCAACCGCGGCCTCCTCCGATCCGGGGTCTTGCTGTTTCTCAGGCTGGGTTACTGTGGCGGGACCCGAGGCCGGGGCCACGTTGGCGCGGAGATCCTCCGAGAACGACGGATCCACGGGTGCGTAATAAATCTGATACACGTACCAGCCACCCACTCCCAGCCCGGCGAGCAGCAGGAGGAGGAACGCGCTCTTGAGAAATCCGCCGCCCCCTCTGGCTGCGGGGCGTGGAGCAGGTTTAGCTGAACTCTTCGCAGGCGCCATGACTGGCCGCTCGTCCGCCCCGGGGGCGGGCATATCAAGCGCCGCGTCCGGAGACATTCCGTCGGGATCGATCGGACCCGCAGGTGCTCCCGGCGGAAGACCGGGAGCGGCAGGCGGGCCGGCCACAGCCTCGCCACCCTCCGTTTCGGAATAGATCGATCCATCCTGAATGATGTCGCTTCCCTGGCGCGTCACGGGGGCGGCCGGCGGAGCTCCCGCGAGGGGAATGCTTTCAACCGCCCCGCCGTCGATCTCCTCCCCCGGCTGGGGAGACGACGCCACGGGAGGCGCTTCGGCGCCGGCCGCATCTGCAACCTGACCGGATATCTCCGGAACCGGGACGGGCTCCTCGCCCACCGGACCGGCGAGATCCAGCGGAGAAAGATCTGCTCCCAGGTCCATTCCCAGGGCGGCGAGCGGATCCTGGATGTCCTCGGCCGGCGCACCGACAGGTACATCGCCGGGCGCCGGAGCTGCCGCTTCCGCGGCAGCAGGCTCCGGAGCCACGGCCACCGGTGCCGTAGCGGGGACGGGTTCGGGACCGGGCGCCGTCGACGCTGCAGAGTCCGCCGTTACGACAGCGGCGGGATCGCCCGGGGCCAGTTCCGGTTCGCCCGCGCTCTCAGGCTCCACCTCGGTCGTCCGGCGCTGGGCCATGACCAGGTAGTTGCGGGCATCGCGGTTTCCCGAGTCGAGCGAGAGAACCTTGCTGCATAACACCTCGACCGTCTCGAAGTTGCCCGCCCGGAGCTCCTTCAGAGCGCGGTCGAGCGCCGCCTGGATGAACGGTTCCGCCTCCAGCCCGCTGCGGGCCTGCTCGGTCAGAGTCTTGAGGTCGGCGTTGTCGCCGGCCGCCGGTGCCAGCGCTTCGCAGTCGGCGAAGGCGCCCGCAAAATCACGCGCTTCGAGCCTGGACCGAATGCGGGCGATCCCTTCCTCGAGTTCCATCTCCTGTGGAGATTGGGGGGCTGCTGCGACTGGCTCGGGGGCAGGCTCATCACCACCCTCCGACCAGGTGTCAGACAGGAGCGAAGCAATGTTGATCGATTCCTTCGCCTTCTGGTTTTCGGGATCGAGCGAGAGTACTTCCTCCCACTTCTTGATCGCCTTGCGGTATTCACCCTCGTTGTAAAGACGGGAGGCCTCGGCGAGAAGTGCTTCGATGGCTTCGTTTGACATGCTCGTCCGTCAGCGCACGGATCCCGGGGAAGGACACACCCCCCTCCGGGTACCCCTGAAAACATAGGTAGTGGGAGCACAGATTTCCAGCCGCAGGAAAACACTTGTGCGGGACCGTCAGGAGTTTGACACCCGCTTCGGGCGCCGGGAAGGAGGAGGTGATCTGGGTTCGGTTAGCCCGGCTGCGCGCCGGCCGACTGCGTGCCACCCGTCTGCTTCAGATGTTTCAGCAAATCGCGCAGCTCCTGCAGATGCGGAACGTCCGGCTGGATCTGCTCGACCCGGGAAATGGCTTCCTCGGCCTGCGCCAGATCATTCAGATCCTGCATGGCGACGATGCTGATGTTCAACCAGGATTGCCAGTGGTTCGGTACCGCCTCTGTCGCCTGGCGGAACAACTCGATGGCGCGGTTCGGGTTTCCGTTTCGCCGGTAACTCACCCCGAGATCGCTGATGATATCCGGGTCGTCAGGACTGAGCTTCACGGCCCGGCTGTAATACTCGATCGCGTCCGGATATTTGGCGGCATCGTAGAAGAGGTTCCCCAGGCCGACCAGCGCCTCGAGATCGTTCGGATCGCTTTCCAGACGTTGCTTGAGGTGGCCGAGGTGCTGTGCCACCTGCTCCATCATGGCATCGTTGTCCGGGCCTGGAGCACGAGGCTGGCCCGCCGCGGCGGCGTGGGCCTGCTCAACCGGGTCGGGCCGGTGGATCTGGTAGGCAAAGACGTAACCCAGTACGAGGCCGAGTAGAATTCCGGTGAGAAAGAAAACCGCTTGATCTTTGTTCATGGCTCGGTAGGAACCCCCACACGTCTGTTGGCCGCAGACCGCAACCCTGCCGATTCCCTCGGAGAAATGAGCGCGGATTCATTTGCAGTCTAGCGAGCGCCCGAACCGTGGTCAAGGCGCCCGCATTGAGACCCCGAAGTTGCTGTGCTATGCTCCGCCGCGCCGAGGTTTGTGGCTTCGATGCCCGCCGTGCCGCGTCTTTCTCCTTTCACTCGCGTTTTGCCGATCGTGCTCGTTGGAGCCCTGCTGATCGCGGCGTCCCTGTCAATCCTGAAGGTCTCGTGGCTGCCGGACCCCGAGGTTCCGATTCTGCTTCCGGGGGAAAAGTCTCCCGCGCCGCCCGGACCCGGACACTGGCTCGGCACCGACGCGCTGGGACGGGACCTCCTGGCCCGGCTGCTCGCCGGCGCCTCCACCTCTCTCGCTGTGGCGCTCGCCGCCACTCTCCTGTCGCTGATCATCGGTGTGGGGATCGGCTCTGTCGCCGGTCTCAGCGGCGGTCGCACCGATGCATTCCTGATGCGTGTCACCGATTTGTTCCTCGCCCTGCCCGGCCCTCTCATTCTGATTGCGGTCATGGCCGCGGCGCCTGAACCGCGCACGCTGCCGTTTCTGGGTACGACCGCGGAACCGGCCCTTGTCCTGTGCTTTCTAGTGCTGGGATTTCTCGGTTGGGGAGACCTCGCCCGCATGGCACGGGCCGGCGTGCTCGAGGCCCGCCAGCTCGAGTTCGTGCAGGCGGCACGCGCCTCGGGCGCCGGCCCCGCCCGCGTCCTGGGCCTGCACCTGATTCCTCAGGCGTTGAGGCCGGTGTGGATCCTTGCGAGCGCCGGAGTCGGAACCAACATTCTCGCCGAGTCGTGGCTCTCGTTTCTCGGCATCGGCGTGCATCCACCGCGTCCCTCGTGGGGTTCGATGATCTCCAGCGGCACACAGTACCTGCTCACCGAGCCATGGATGTGCATCTTCCCGGGCGTGGCTCTGACCCTGTCAGTGCTCGGATTTCATCTACTGGGCGATTTCATCAACGACCGCCAGGCGGTGCGGCAGGGAGGCGGGGACGTCGGCCGACGGGCCACGGCGCCGGTTCTGGCGAGGTGAACATGAGACGGATCATTCTCCGGGTGCTGGCACTCGGTCTCTGCGCCGGCGCGCTCGTTCTCGCCGCCGCCTGCGCGCGTGCTCCCGAGGGCCGGGACAGCCTGCGCGTGCGCCTGCGCCACGAGCCGGCCACCCTCGACCCGGCCCGCGCCAACGATGTGACCTCGACTGGCGTCCTGGGACCCATCTTCGACTCGCTCGTGCGAACCGATCCGGAGACGCTCGAGATCCGTCCCGATCTGGCGTCGCGCTGGGAGATCTCCGACGACGGGCTCGTCTACACGTTCCACCTGCGCGAGGGCGCGCGCTTTCATCATGGCCGACCGGTAGAGGCGCAGGATGTGGTTTTCTCGCTCACCCGGCTCGCCGACCCCGAGCGGCCCACGCCGGCAGCCGAGATCCTGGAGCCCGTGATCGGCTCGGCCGCTTTCCGCGAGGGACGCGAGACCGGGATCGCGGGACTGGAGACCCCTGACGATAAAACCGTCCGCCTGCGCCTGGAGCACCCTTACGCCCCTCTGCTCGCGCGACTCAGCGCCGTGTCCGCTTCAATCGTTCCGCGCGACATCTACAACGATCCGGACGAGAAGTACCTGCGCAATCCGGTGGGAAGCGGGCCGTATCGATTTGCCGAGTGGCGCGCGGCCCAGTGGCTGCGGCTGGAGAGCTTCGAGGATTACCCGGGAGGCGCGCCGGCGATCCCCCGGCTCGAGTTTCGCGTCATCACGGATCTGCCGGCGGCGCTCGCGGAATTCCGGCGTGGAGAGCTCGACATCCTCGACGAGCTGCCGGCGGGGGCACTGCGCGATGCGCCCGAGGAGTTCGGAGACCAGCTTCAGCTCTGGCCGATCCTGGCCACGACCCATATTGTAATGAACCTCGCAGCTCCACCCCTGGCCGGAAATCCACAATTGCGGCACGCCATCAACCTTGCTGTCAACCGCAAACACCTCTGCGAGGTGATCATGGAGGGTACTCCACGACCGGCCTCCGGAATCCTGCCTCCGGGAATGCCCGGCTTCGACCCGCAGCGACCACCCCTGCAGGAGGATCTGGACGAGGCACGGCGCCTCCTGGCGGAGGCCGGGTACGCAAACGGCGACGGCCTTCCTCCCCTGGTCCTATTGTTCAACGCCAACCCTCGCATCCAGCAGCTCGCGGAGCAGGTGCAAATCGATCTCGCGCGTATCGGGGTGCGTCTCGAGCTGCGCACGGGCGATCAGGCGGCCTTTCTCGAAGCGCTCAGCTCCGGATCCTGGGGCGGGCGCACGGTTCACCTGGTGCGACTGGGCTGGAACGCCGACTATCCCGACCCGGACGCGTTTCTGGGAACGCAGCTGCTGAGCCGCAACGCCGGTCTGGCCGGCAACTTCTCGCGCTATAGCGACCCGGAGGTGGACGCGTTGATCGAAGAAGCACGCACCTCCCTGGATGAGCGCCACCGCATGGAGCTTTACCGGAAGATCGAGCGGCTCGCAGTAGATCGCGACGCGTGCTGGTTGTTTCTTTACTTCCACCGTGACGAGGTGCTGGTATCCCGGCGGGTTCGCGGATTGCGGCCCCTGGTGACGGGCGACACGACGATCCCGTTCGAGAAGCTTTCTCTGGACGGCTGAACGGCGTTTTTCTCGTACGCTTCACCACACGCTCCCCGCGCTCTCTGCGGTTACAATGGATGAATACTCATGTGGGGATTCCTCGCACGGCGCCTGTTGC
>CBEVTG010000001.1:0-20842 GCA_965552745.1 uncultured bacterium | reverse complement strand
GCCAGTGTGGGTCGTCCCAAGGAGGACGCCCACGGTACCAAAACGTACCGAAACTGCCAGCATGTGACCGGAGACGCCGCGGCGCTGTTCACGGTCGAAGCCGGGCTCACTCTGTCAGACGTCGACGACTCCACCGAGCTCGAGACTGCAGGTCTGCGCGAGCTCGGTGACAATGTTATCCGTGCTCAAAACTCAAGCGGGTCTGCAAAAAAGCTTCGGTACGGCGACATCGTGGGCGGAGTCGGTACTCACTGGCCCTCGGTCAGGGTCCGAGTGGTCTCCGGGGGCTGCGACGTGGGCCTGTGGGACGGAGCGGCCTGGACCAAGGCTGCCGACTGCTCCGGGGACTACTCCCGGACGGTTGCGAGCTGCACTCCGGCGAATGCAAACCAGCAGTGGGCGCTCGAGGTCGAGGATGGCAGTGACCTCCGTTTCATTCTGGGCTGCCTCGACGACGGCAGCGAGCAGCCGCCCGAGGTTGCGAACGTGGCCACCGCCACAGCTGCTGCGGTTACAGAGGGTGTGATCACTCTCCCCAACTCGATCGAGCTGAACGACACCGGTGGACGGATCGAGTGTGATCTGACCCCTGACGGCTGGGACTCGACCGAGCGCGGCGGGACCGACCGGATCGTCAACAAGGCAACGGGCGACGTCGACGTCGCCATCGCCGACGACTCCGCCCAGGAGCTCCGATGCGGCGACGGGACGAACACCGCGACTGCGGCCATCGTCGAGGCCGACGGGACGGAGTACACCGCCCGCTGGAGCTGGGGACCCCGGGGCTGTCGGGTTGATGAGGAGGGGGGCAACAGCGGTTCGGACAGCTACGACGGAGCTCTGGGCGGCACGGGCGACCTTGAGACGGGCGGCGTCGGCCGCGCGATGAAGAACCTGCGGATATACCGGAATCAGGGGGCCAGGCCATGAAGCTCGTGAGGTCAGCAACGAGGCCCTCGAGGCAGTCACTGCACCAAAGGGCCGACCTCTGGCTCGTGTTCGACAGCCCCGAGCTCGACCTCGCGGCCGAGGAGCTCACGGGCACAGCGGCCAGGGATGCGGTCCCTCCTCGCACTGAAAAAGGTGCTCTCGAGGGCCTACGAGCTCTCTGGCTCGTGCCAGCCGGCGACCTAGACATCGTGGTCAGTGAGACGGGAGAGTTCGAGCGCGAGGGGGGTCCATAGATCGATGCAGGGGGCAGACTGATGGTAGTCTGGCCGGGCTCATATCCCGGCAATCGCGGGTTCGATTCCCGCCCCTGCACCCAGGAGGACACGATGACGGAAAACCTGAGAAAAACACCGCGCCCCCCCTCCCCCTGGGAGGTGGTCCAGCGAGCGATCCCCATCCTGGGCCTGGTGGTCCTGGTGCTGGGGCTGTGCTGGCTGCTGGCGAGTGTTGAGAAGCTCACGGCCGAGGCGGTGACGGCGATTCTCGTGGCGGCGGGTGGAATACTGCTCCTCCGTCACCGGCGAAATGGGACCGGTGGAGGCACAGCCGGAGCTGGCCTGCTCGTGCTGGCCACCCTCAGCGCCGCGAGCTGCGCCGCTCACCCCTGCCTCGCCGAGCGGGCCAGCGTGGCCAGTGTGAGAGCTGTCGTGGAGGTGGTCGACTACACCGTCGGCCTCGATACCGAGGAGTGGGAGGCCATACTCGAGTACACTCGGGGCAGCCTCGAGGTCGGGGACGCTGCTGTCGCTGCGTGCGAGACGGCCCAGGAGCGCGGGGGGTGGCTGAGCTGGCTCGAGGTCGCGATCAAGGGGATCTCCGGCATCCTGAGGATCGTCGGAGCTACAGGGGTGGATGTGCCCGACTACCTGCTCGATCTCCTGAGAGCGGTGGGGGAGGCGCTGGGTGACCCATGAGGCGCCTCATCATCTACCTCGACGTGGACCGCCGCCCCAGCATGCGGCGGGAGTTTCTCCGCGTGGCCTCGCGACTCGGTGACACCCTCGAGGGCGAGGTGTCAGTCCATCCCGCCCACGACGGGGATGGGCTTTTGCGTATCCTCGAGGAACAGCCTTCCTGCAGCATCGACCACCTGGCGCTCGTATGCCACGGCGGGACCACCTACCTCCTGAGCAGCCAGGCAGGCGTCCACGTCTGGCGCGACAATCTGATCGAGCAGATCTCCGTCTCACGATTCGCCGCTGCGCTCGCCTCGAGGCTCGGTCCCCGACCTCTGATCAGCCTCTGCTCCTGTCTGTGCGGCCGTGACCCGAGATGGTACCTGCGGAGCATCAGCAAGCTCACAAGCCCCTGGGGGCCGAGGAGCTACCGCGAGGGAGGTACGCGGAGCTTTGCCGGCCGGCTCCGAGACGCGCTCGTCGAGCGCGACGTGAGGGCCTCCGTGCGAGCTCACACGGCTGTGGGGCACGTGACAGCCCTACCTCTGCTCCGGCTGTTTCGACCCATCCGCGGGGCTCCTGGTCTGCCTCTGTATCAGATCGTGCATCGGGGACAGCTCGAGCCTACCTGGGCTCGGCGGCGGCGGTGGGTAAGGCTGGTGAGGGGGGAGCTGGCTGAGCGATGGTTGGTGGGGGATGACGGGGTGGTCGGGGATATCAGAGGAGCATGGTGATTAGACGTCCTTGAGGCGAAATCGCCATGATCGCGCGAGGATCGCCTGTGTCTGTCCATAATGTCGAGAGTGTGAATATACCTGGTGCCCTTTTTGGGCGATCGTGAGCCGTGTAACATTCGGTTACACGGTAAAATACCACTGTCACCCTAATGATATCATACACTTAGGCTTTTCTTGTACAAGGCGTCTGTGATTATCAACGTATTCATTGGTATTTCTTGGCAAGGGAGCCGTCATCAATGATTGGTGCTGTGCCTTGCCACAGGTGATTGCAATGTATTTAAGTGTTTGATTTCGGTGAGATGGCTGCGACCATCTCCATGGCCCACGCGACGGCCTCTTCTTTGGCGCCGGCAATGACGCCAGGGCCAAAACGTTGACAGTAGGCGCCGGTTTTTCCACCGGCGTTTCTCTCCTCGCTCAGGCGCAGCGTAGAAGACGCCGCCAGTATATTGCTTGTTTCGTACCGATTGCGTGGGGATAGCTCCTCCAGGCTTGCTTCGATTCCGTAGCTATATCCATACGAGCTCGGCCCGGAGGTGTCGACGCTCCGGATCTCCAACAGGAAGCCCCCGATATCCTGTCGGTGTAATAGTCTCCGTCCGGCTCGCTCGAACCCCATGGACGCGGCCTCGTCTGCTGTCTTGAATTTTGTTGACATTCTCTCCTCCTACCCAGAAAGCCCGCTGACAGCGAGGTCAGCGGGCTGAGGGGTGCAACAGGTCGGGCTAAAAACGTCCGGTGTTTGATATCTTATAGGTTGGGTACTCCTGGAGTCGGCCAACTCCTCCCCAGTGGTGCTCATCGCAAAGCCCGGTGGTGTCTTCTGCCTCAAGCTGTTCCCCATCCGATGCATCAAAAAATTCAGGCCCCCAGCACTGGCATTCGGTGGAGCCGCAAAGTCTCCCGATTTTGCGCATCTGCCCTTTGCTGAAAGTCCGTGTCTCATCGGAGATGACGAGCACACATTCGGAGTTATGAAACTCATTTTTTGCAATAACTCTCATGGTTCTCTCCTGCGCCCCTTCGGGCCGTTGGTCGCCGCCAGCAGTGTCGCACTGCCCGCTTGCCCCTGGGGGCGGCGAGGGTGGCGTTTAGGCGCCTTCGATCCCGAACACCTGCGCGGCGTTCGCCGCGGTGAGCTCCCGCCATGCCGACCACTCGTCGCCTTCTCGCTCCACTCCGGAGTGGAGCGACTCCAGGAGCGCCTCGAGCGGCCTGGCGAACCAGGCAGAGGCTGTGGCGCGGGCCACCATGGCGGCCGCGCCGGTGACCTCGAGACAAGTTAGAGGGCGACTGGCCCTGTAAAGCTCGGCTGCCTCGAGCACGGTCTCGACCGTAATGCTTGCCAGACGCTGGGGGACGATGTCCCCAGCGAGCGACTCGTTGTGTACGTGCGCGACGTGCGCGACGATAGCGTCCTGCACGGCGTTTCTTGCATGGTCTGTGTTCACAGTTCTTCTCCTCTGCCCTCTCGGGCTATTGGTCGCCGCCCAGGGGATCGCGCCCTGGCTGAGCCCACTAGGGGCGGCGATTGAGCTCAGCGAGCACGCTCCTGACGAGCAGCTCGCCGAACTCCTTTCCTCTCTCGTGCGCCGGAGGGCCTCCTCGGCCTCATCACAGCGTCGCCCGAGACCTCGGAGCGCCTCCTCGGCCTCTAGTGCCCTGAGTCGCCATGTCTCCAGGGGGCTCATGCTGCCACCCTCGGCAGCTGGCGCCGGGCCTGCGCCCGGACACTGCGCTCGATGGCGGCGCCGAGTTCTTCGACAGCCGAGGAGGCTGCATCGTCGCCGAGACGACGACCGGCCACTACTCGACACCAGTCGCCGATCGGTGTGTCGTGTCGTGTGTCATTGCACGTACCACAAGCAACGACGAGATTCGTTGCCTTGTTGTTGATTTTGGTTCCTCGCGCTCGATACCACGAACGCGGGGTGATGTGATCGAGGTTGGCGGCGTCGGGGGCGGGCTTGCCCCCATCGGGGGTCTCACTGACGGTGAGATCGGAGCGGAGACAGTAGATGCAGGAGTGGCTACCGCGAGCAACCACTTTCTCTCTCTTCTCGGGTCTTATCCAGCGCATCTCTATCTCCCTCATCCTCTGTATACAATATACGTCTTCCATGCATGAAAGTCAACACTTTTTCATGCATGGAAGTATCTTTTTCATGCATTGACTTCGATTTTCATATGTGTCACACTGTGAGTGCATGATGAAATGGAGGATTTGTTGAAGCGACGAAATATTCAATTCGTAAACCTGTCGAGGGAGGTCGTAGCGATCCTCGACGCCGCCAGACCATCGACGCGCTCGCTCGCTGAGGGGCTGTTCCTCCGCGAGTACGAAGAGGTGCTCGAAGCATACGCGTTCCTGGCCGACATGATCGGCCAGCCCGAGACGGCTGGACTAATCGATGCGAGCGAGAGCCCCTACGGATTACCCGAGGTGGGCTCGAGCTCGCCGGAAACCGTTCGAGCGCTGGCCCGGATCGAGAAGGCTCGCCGGACGATCGGTATCGAGCTCGCCAAATGGCCGGCCTGGCTCGCCGGGGAGCTCGAGATCATGCGAGGTGGGATGAATACCACCTCGGCATCAACCAAGGTCCATCCGGGCGAAGGGTGAGCATGTCCAATCGAGAAATCGGCGACCAGCTCAGCGCCCGATTCGATCGCTCCCTCGAGCGGACGAAACCAGGAGCTGCTCGGGCGGTCTACGTATCCGCGCAGCATTACATCGACCGGCTCAACTCGGTGTTCGGTATCGGCGCTTGGGGATGGGAGGCGAGCTGGACGCTCTACGGAGATGTGGTGGTCGTAGAGGGACACCTCTCCGCACTAGATCAGCGCTACCACGGTGTGGATGGTCACACCCTGCTCCGGATGCGCGATGGGAGCGGAGAGGCACCCGACGCGCTCGCCAACGCCATCAAAGGGGCTGAGTCCGGGGCGCTCGTGCGTGCGGCGCGACTTCTCGGTGTCGGCCTCTACCTCTGGGAGGACGGAGGCCGGGGGCTGCTGGAGAGCGAGATCGAGCCGCCACCGGAACCGGCCAGTTCGGAGACTCGAAAGCTGATCACGACACAGCTCCGCTCCCTCGGATGGACGAAGGGCGACTGGCGCCGCAGTGGTTGGCCAGCGATTGCCGAGCTCACCGCCGAGAAGGCCGGAAAAATCCGAGTGGAGCTCGATCGCATCGCCAGAGCGAAAACGATAAGAGGTCGAGCGGCGGCTGTGGCGAGTCGCCTCGGCTGGCAGCCCAACCAGCTCACCGCGGCGATTGGGATAGATATCGTCACAGCCAATGACGAGGCCGTGATCGCCGCCGAGTCGGCGATCGAGGAGTTGGAGAAATCAGATGCTCGTCGCGATTGATCCGGGGACACGGAGCGGTATCGCTGTCTTCAGCTCGGAGCCCGGGATCGCGCACCCTGTCGACCTCGGAGGGGTCTATCTCCGAGAGTGGCGGATCGTCAAGCTGCTCCCATCCCAGGCTCACGGTCCGATCGCGCTCGAGGAGCTGAAGGCGCTCGGGGTGGGGCACGGGGACCACGTTCCTATCGAGGATCAGTGGCTCCAGCCCGGAAAATCGAACCCGAAATCCGTGGCAGCGCTGATCGAGCGCCGGTGTGCATGGCAGCACGCGGCGGAGATCCTGGGCGCCACAGTCGAGCTCGTGCGTTCCGACGTGTGGATGCGGTGGTTCTGCGGTGGTCAGCTCGCCCTTGGGGGATCGACCACTGCGGAGCGGGTGAGAGATGTCGTGTGCGAGCTGCTCGACCAGCGGCTGAGTTTGGACGAGGCGGCGGCTGTGGGGATCGGTTTGTGGGTGATCAGGAGGGAGAATCGTGGAAAACATCAAGTATGAGGACTTCCTGGTGTCTCGACGCCAGCTCGGCGGAGAGCACGGATTCGATCCGTTGTGGATGCCAGACTTTCTGTTCGACTTCCAAAAAATTCTCGTCGAATGGGCTGTTCGCAAGGGGCGCAGCGCCATTTTCGCGGACTGCGGCCTCGGCAAGAGCCCGATGGAGCTCGTGTGGGCTCAAAATGTCGTCATGAAAACCGGCGGGAGGGTGCTCGTCCTGTGCCCGCTCGCGGTCAGTTTTCAAATGGAACGTGAGGCGGAGAAATTCGGTGTCGAGGCGTCGGTGTCCAGGGATGGATCACTGGGCTCGGACATTGTGATCACGAACTACGAGCAGCTGGCCAAGTTCGATTCGAGCGACTTCGTTGGGTGCGTTTGCGACGAAAGTAGCATACTGAAAAACTTCAGCGGAAAGACGAGGGCGCTAATCACTGAGTTCATGCGAAAGCTCCCATTCCGTTTGCTCGCGACGGCGACAGCAGCTCCGAACGACTACATAGAGCTGGGGACATCGAGCGAGGCAATCGGCGAGATGGGATTCTCGGATATGATTTCGACATTTTTCAAAAAAAACAAAAAAACCTATACGAGGAGAGATGAGCATCGGGGAGAAAACTACGGGTTCCGTGGGCACGCGGAAGCCGATTTTTGGAGGTGGGTGTGCTCGTGGTCGCGGGCTGTTCGCAGGCCGAGTGACCTCGGATGCGATGACGGTCCGTTCATTCTTCCATCGCTCGAAGTGCGCGATCACATCGTTAGGAGCTCGAGGCCTGCTGATGGGTGTTTGTTCGACCTCCCGGCTGTAGGTCTCCAGGAGCAGCGGCGGGAGCGGCGCCGGACCATCAATGAACGATGTGAGCGTGTCGCTGAACTCGTCATCGGCACGAAGAAGCCGGTCGTGTGCTGGTGTCATCTGAACGACGAAGGCGACCTTCTGAAGAGGATGATCCCCGAAGCAGCTCAGGTCGCGGGAAAGGATTCTGACACAAAAAAGGAAGAGCGCCTCCTGGGTTTTGCTCGCGGTGATTTTCGCGTACTCGTCACAAAGCCGACCATCGCGGCTTGGGGGCTGAACTGGCAACACTGCTCTAATCAAACATTTTTCCCATCGCACAGTTTTGAGCAGTGGTATCAAGCGGTTCGTAGATCGTGGAGATTTGGCCAAAAAAACCGGGTTACAGTAGACATTGTGACGTCGGAGGGCGAGGCCGATGTGATGAAAAATCTCGAGAGAAAGCAGGCGTCGGCCGATGAAATGTTTGAAAATCTCGTCCGTCACATGAACGAATCAAAACAGATGAAGTCCGAGCCATACGGCTCGGAGAAAGTGGAGGTCCCACTGTGGCTGTCATGAATCAGGTCACCACGGATCAATATGCCCTGTACCACGGAGACTGCCTTGAAGTCATGCCGTCTCTGCCTGACGAGTCAGTGCATCTCAGCGTGTATTCTCCTCCGTTTGGCGGGCTGTACAACTACAGCTCGAGCGAAAGAGACCTGTCGAATTCTCGGAGCTACGACGAGTTTCTTGAGCACTATCTATTTGTGGTGAGCGAGATGCACAGGTTGACAATGCCGGGCAGGATCACGGCGATTCACTGTGCGGACATTCCGACAGACGGCGCGAACATCGGTGGGCTCATCGACTTCTCCGGAGACATCATTCGACTCCATGTGTCCGAGGGGTGGGAATATATCGCCAGGCACTCCGTATGGAAAGAGCCGCTCGGGGTGAGGAACAGGACAATGGCCAAGGGCCTCGCACACAAGCAGGTTGTTGACGATGCCGCCCTGTGCTCTGTCGCGAGCGCAGATTATTTGCTCATGTTTCGGCGAAAGGGGTCGCCATCGGTCCCCGTCAGGCACCCGGTCGGGCTCACGAGCTACGCTGGCGAGCGAAACCCTCCGGCCGACGTCCTTCCGTACCGTGGTCACTCCGGAAAACAGACGGAGAATCGCTACTCCCACTGGGTCTGGAGGCAGTACGCGAGCGCGTTCTGGGACGACGTGCGGATCAGCCGGGTCCTGCCATACAAAGAGGGCCGCGACGAAAAAGATGAGCGCCACGTTCACCCCCTTCAGCTCGATGTCATAGAGCGAGTAGTCGTGCTCCGGTCAAACCCTGGCGAGGTCGTCTTCACGCCGTTCATGGGCGTCGGCTCGGAGGTGTACGGAGCGGTGATCAATGGACGCAAGGGCGTCGGTGTCGAGCTCAAAAAGTCGTACTTCAACCAGGCTGTCAAAAACTGTGAATCTGCCCTCAGTCGTAGAATGGGAGAGCAGGAGCCGCTCTTTGCTGGGCTCGCTGCTCGGTGATCCGCTCTGCTCTAACGCTGGCATTGCGGGGGTGGCGAATCCACCCGCTCAGACCCCGAGAAAAAACCCCTGTCACCCCCCACGGCTGCCTGGACGCTTCATACGATCCGGAGGTCATCAAGGAGTGGTGGGACCGATGGCCCTGGGCAAATATCGGCGTAGCTACCGGGGCCGGCTCCGGAGTCGTAGTGATCGACGTAGACGGCCCGCAGGGATGGTGGCGCTGGGCTGAGCTGTGCTCGGAGCATGGAACGACTGAGACGCTGGTACAGCAGACAGGTCGCGCAGATGGGGGAATGCAGCTTTTTTTTGCGCACCCTGGTCGACACATCGGCAATCGAGGTGCTCTCGCCGGGTGTGGGGATATCCAGGTGCGAGGCGATGGCGGGTACGTCGTCGTGCCGCCGAGCGTCCATCCGTCGGGGCGATGCTACCGATGGACGCAGTGCATGAGGCCGGCCGCAATGCCCCAGTGGCTCCTGGAGCTCGTTCAGGAAGCGGACAGGCCGCCAACCAACCGGCCCCCGCCGAAAATCCAGCCCGGGCAGGGGACGACATCATACGGGGAGGGTGCGCTCGAGAGCGCATGCGAGGAGGCGAGGGCTGTGGGGCAGGGGCAGCGAGCCGTGAGACTTTTTCACCTCGCGAGCTGCATGGGCGAGCTCGTCGCCGGCGGCGAGCTCGCCGAGGACGAGGCACGGGCCGCGCTCACCGCTGCTGGGATGGCATCGGGGATTTCTGAGCGCGAGTCGGATCGGCAGGTGCGGTGCGGGATCGAGGCGGGGTTTAGGAAGCCGAGAGGGGCTCCACGCTGAGCTCGAAAGGAAGATCGGTGCACGTGAATCCGGCGGCGCCTGCGTGGCCTCCACCGCCATGTTCCCTCGCCACCACCGAGCAATCGAATCCTCGATCCGAGTAGAGCGAGATACGCCACGCCGTCGATGTCCTGGTGAAGCTGAGCATAGCCACGCAGTCCAGATGGCCCTTCCACACCGAGTCGAAGATCGTGCTTCCACCACCCGCATTCAGCGCCAGTACCCGGTGGTCGTCGATCTCTGTCTCGAATGCGCTGGCCGCGATGCGGCGGTTCTGCTCATCGCGGTAATCGAGCACTGCCGACCCCCGGGAGCATATCGAGTTGAGCCATGATGCATCGCCGTCGAGGATGCGGCTCCACGCCTCTCGTGTATCTGCGTGACAGGGCATCGTTTCCATAGATCTCATCCCAAACTGGAACCGTTCCATCGTTCGCCTATCTGGGTGGCGCTGCCACGCCCAGACGTCCCAGCGTCCGAGGTAGTAGACGCCTTTCGGCATCGGCTCGGCAGCATACAGGTAATTCCAGGTGAGTTCGCATCCGGCACAACCGTCAGAGCGAATGCCGGGGAATCGCCCATTTATGTCGCTTGCTCGCTCGTCGGCGATCGCGCTCTTGTGATGATCGATCCACACAGTGGTTGGCCGCAGATCGTACAGCCTCTCCATCTCACTCCATGGCTGAAACGAGAGATCGACGAGCCACACTCTGTCGGCCTCTTCGATCTTCTCCCATGGGATGGGATCTCCGTAGTTCCAGCCGTGAAGTTCGATTCCAGGATGTGCGCGTTCCACGATGGCTGCGCTGCACTCGCCGTCAAGATCCGCGCTGTGGTAAATGCAAAGTTCATTCATTATTCTATTCTCCTATTCTTTGGCGCGCCTCGCTAGATCGCACTCCTGGCGGGGGCGCGCCTACAGGTTTCGAGCGCACTTTTAGGAAGGAAGGGCCGAACCCGACATGCAAGTATTTCATAGCCTACAATTGCGTTAGAATGGCTCAGGGCCGTTCGTTATTCTAGGCATATCAGAGTACCTGTCAAAACTTTCCACACGTTGTAACATTTTGATACTGTGACATTTTGGCAAATCCATCTAATGATATCGCATAGTTACACGCAAGCCGTCTGGCGTGTTTGGATCTATCAATGTATTGTCTGGTATTTCTTGGTAAGGGAGATGTTACCAACGTATTACTTGATAAATTCAAATTCTCTCTCTGGGTGCTCGCGGTGATCGGCCTCGCATGCTGATCACGAAATCGATCTCCTGCGATGCTTGCTCGCGGCTCATCCGGGGATTGAGGCGCCTCTGGCGATCGAGAAACCGCATCTGGCGAGCGGTGCAGAGGCCGCCCTTTGCCCGACTCACCAGCTCATCGAGCAGCGCGCTGGCAGCGGTGCGAGAGATGCCCTCCCCGTCGATACCGAAACGCTCGATTGCGGCCTGTTGGCGCTCCGTCGCCTGACTGCTCCCATCGGGGAGTGTGAGATCGACCCACCCGGCGAAGGTCTCGGGCACTACGAGTTTTTTCTTTCTCCGGCGCTTCTCCCGGCGGACCCGCTCGAGGCGGTAGGCGACCTCGGCCTTGGCTTTTGCGAGCAGCTCAGTCACCCGGATCGGCTCCGGGCCACAGGCGTCGCCGTGCTCCTTTGCCGCCTTCGCGACATCCGGATCGCCGCCGAGGATGTCCTCCGGACCGACCAGGTCGTGCTTCCCCGACGAGTCGGTAAAATCGAGCACGAGGCAGTCGACCTTCCCAGGATGGAGGCGTAGGCCCCGGCCCATCATCTGGGCGTAGAGGCTCCTTGAGCACGTGGGGCGGAGTAGGCCGACGCAGCTCACAGCCGGACTGTCGTAGCCCTCGGTGAGGACCATGCAGTTGACGAGGAATTGGTAATCTCCACGCTCGTGACGCGCGAGGAGATCACGACGCTCGTCAGTGAGGGTGCTCCCATCCAGGGCATGGGCGCAGCCCGGTCTCTGCGCCGAAAGCACCCTGGCGAGGTCATGAGCGCTCGCCACACCTGGGGTGTAGCAGAGCGTCAGGCGATCGCCAGCCCGCTCGAGTAGGACTTTCGCCGCGGCATGCAGTCCTTTGGCCACGGCGACTTCGAGGGCTGACTGTACGAGGTCGCCGCTGCTCTTTTTGACACCGCTCAGGTCGATCGAGTCGATGTGCACACGCCACAGACTGGGCTCGACGAGCCATTCCTCGGCGATGGCCTCGGCGATCGAGTACTCGTAGGCGACGGACTCGAACACATCGCCGAGGCGTTTTCGGTCTGCCCTGTCCGGGGTGGCGGTGACGCCGACGATCTTTGCAGCCTCGAAGTGGTCGATGATCCGACGATACGTGCGTGCCGTGGCGTGGTGAGCTTCATCGATGACCAGGAGACTAAAAGCCTCGGATGGGAGCTTGCGCAGGCGCTTCGCGTGGAGCGTTTGGACAGAGCCCACGACGACTTGCTCTTCACCACAGTGCTGCTCAGCCTTCTCGATCCCGGGCTCAATCCCGAGCTGTGCGCGAACCTTGTCTGTCGCCTGGACGACGAGCTCGTCTCGGTGGGCGAGGAGCAGGACGCGGCCGCGGCGGGCCAGGCGGGCGAGCTCGACGAAAACCACCGTCTTGCCTGTGCCTGTCGGCATGACGATGAGTGTGGATCGGTGAGTTTGGAGCGAGCGGATCGCTGACGAGAGGGCCTCGCGTTGGTAGGGGCGGAGGGTGATCACGATTTTACCTCCTCCGCCACCGGATCCAGGGCACCGGGGTCGAATGCCTGTTGCCGGACTGCCATCGACAGCCCTCGCGTTCTGATCGCGTACCTCGTGGCACACGTGCCGTCGAAGCTGTCGGCGCCAGCTGCGGAGCAGAGTGTGATTCGGCGGATCGAGTTGACGCGACCAATGTGGAGGTGGCATCCAGTCTCTCTCGCCAAGCGCCCCCACATCGGCAGCGATGACTCCTTCCAGCCGACCGAGCCACCAACAAAGATGCCGGTTTCGCGGGTGAGAAGGTCTCGGACATGCCGTGGCTCCATGCCGTCCTGGACCGGCAGGAGCTTCATCCCAGGTATCCTGTCGATCCAGGCCACCGATAGGTCGAGCGAGGCCAGTCCGCCGCACACGATGTCCGGGAGCACGATCCAGTCCGCATCCTCTCCGAGCGCATCCACGACACCCTCGAACCGGCCCTGATCCCACGGCCGGCCCTGCTGATACGCTGACCAGGCACCATTGTCGATCGCGTACCGGAACCCCTCGTGCCTCCATTCGCCAGACGCCGAGACGAGCAGGCGCCAGTCGTAGCGTCGGAGTTCGGCCAGGTTTCGACGGGTGCCGGTTCTGGATGCATAGGGGATCATCCGGTCACCCCGTAGAGGTAGAGTTTTTTGTTTTCTCGACGTAATCGCTCGACCTCTTTGAGTGCTTTGTCGCGCTCTTCGATCAGCCGACGGATGTCCTCGGGCCAGACCACCATCTGTCCCGGCTCACGCTGGGGATCGAGGAAGTGGGTAATTCTGCCCTCGAATGTATCTCCGTCTTCGCGTTGGTAGGGGCGGATGGTGATCATTTTTTTCTTTCAAAAAGCGCAGTTCTGAGATCGACCAGCTCCTTCTCGAGCGCTTCGATGCACTCGTCCCACATGGACTCCACGCGGGCAATCTCCCTTTTTCGCTCGGACTTGGCTTTTGCGATCTTCATCTTGAGCATCTTGAGCTTTTTGAATGATTCGCTCAGTGTCATCAGCGCTCCTTTCTCAGGCCCTTCCTGTCGGTGCGGTACAGCCGCCCGTCCTCGAACTGCACGAGTGCAGTGTCTTTGGCACCGACAGCCAGGAGTCGGCAGCGTTGACCCTGGCGAGTACCTGGCTCGCCCCAACGCTCTGTTGGCCACCGCTTCCAATTGTCACCGAGCCCAAACCACGGCCATCGGTACCAGTCACCGACGGCCATCAGCTGGCGCTCTCCTCGTCGGTCTCCTCGAAAAGCGCCTGCGCCTTGGCGCGGAGCTCGGCCAGCTCCTTCTCGGCTGCCTCGACGCGCTCGTTCCATGCGGCTTCGATGCGCGTGATCGCATCTGCCCGTCTGGCTTTGGATTTCGCGAGGGCGCTCTCGAGTCTCTTCGCTTCTTTCAGAGCTTCACTTAGTGTCATTTCTTCCATCTCCTTTTCGCTGATTGGGATCCGTCGGTAGTCATGCGTGCCCCATTTCGGCCTCGCATGCTCTGAAACAGACACTGCATTGCACGTGGCGCATGTATCTGTTGTCATGGATGGTAGCATCTTTGTGTACGGCGTCACAACACCTAATATCACCGGTGTGCAAAAAAGGTGTTGCATACCATGACACGAGAGTGCTACTGTGTGGGCATCCAAGGTGGTGCAGCACATGCACAGGGGCTTGAAATGATCACGAGAACCGTTTCGGTGAACCCCATAGCCGCAGACATGCCATCTCCGGCGCTGAGGTTGTGGATCTACATGATTCAAAATCCAATCTTCACTGGCACGCCGAGCATCCTCCGCGATGGGATAAAATCCTCGACAAATGAGACGGCGTGCCAGGTGTCACGAAGGGCGCTTCCTATCGCGCTCGATTGGCTCGAGCGCAGCGGGATGGTGAACGTACATCGCCGGGGCAGCTATCTCGAGGTGAGGCTCATACAGGGACAGGAATCCGGTACATGAGGCGTCCGCCAGATCATCTGCGAGTCGTTGACGAGCCGCCTCCTGATGATCCCGACGATCCAGGCCCCGACGACGACGATACCGAGGACGACTGGCGACGGGAGCTTCTCCGGACGAAAGCAGGGGCGATAAAATTGGCAATCTCAAACATAACCCACACGATTCGCAACCATTTCCTGCTTCGTGAGCGCCTCGGCTATGACACGAGACGGCTCCAGCCCGTCTGGCTCGAGGCGCCACCGTGGGGTCCAGAGTCCAGGGATATCACCGACGCCGACGCCGTCGAGCTCGCGATGTTCCTCCACCTCGACATGCGCGTGGGCTACTCATCAGGGACATGTGCAGAGGCCCTGATCGCCGAGGCTCACCAGCGCCCCATCGATCGCGTAGTCGACTATCTCTCTGACCTGACCTGGGATGGGAGAGTCAGGCTGGAGACGTGGATTACAGACTACCTCGGCGCCGAGATGAATGGGTACGTCGCGGTCGTCGGCAGAGCCTGGCCGATCTCGGCCGTGGCGCGCGCGCTGAAGCCCGGCTGCAAGGCGGACTCGATGCTCGTGCTCGAGGGACCCCAGGGTGTCGGCAAAAGCTCGGCGCTCATGGCGCTGGCCGGCGAGGATTTTTTTTCCGAGCTCTCGATCGACGTCGGTGACAAGGACTCCTGGCTGGCGATCCACGGCCCATGGATAGTCGAGTGGTCTGAGCTCGCCGGATTCGGCAGACGAGAGGCCGAGGCGATCAAGAGCTTCCTGTCTCGCCAGGTCGATCGCATGCGTCCACCCTACGGCCGTGTCACCTCGGACTACCCTCGCCGTGTGATTTTCACGGGCTCGACGAACGAAAGCACGTACCTCGGCGATCCAACGGGCGGACGACGCTACTGGCCCATCCGCGTCGGCGTCATCGATGTCGAGGGGCTGGCAGAGGCGAGAGATCAGGTTTGGGCTGAGGCTGTGGTGGCCTACCAGGGCGGGGAACCCTGGTGGCTTCGCGGCGTCGCCGACCGAGCCGCCTGCGCCGAGCAGGACAGGAGGCTCGAGGTCGATCCGTGGGAGAGTCTGGTTGTCGACTATCTCGAGAGTCCGGGCGTCATCGCGAGAGAGTACGTGCGAGCCATTGCAGTCGTTGAGTCTCTCGGCATCACGGGAGGTTCGGTCACTGCGGTGCACTCGAGGCGGGTGGGGAGGATACTCGACAGGCTCAGGTGGACACGAGGAGAGGAGCAGATCGGTGGTAAGGGGAGGCCGGTGAGGGTGTTCTATCGGCCGGCCAGAGAGGAGAGGAATCCGTATGCATGAGCGAATCAAATGGGATCGGATCTCCGCACATCAGCACGAGGTGCTGATGGAGCTGGAGGATGAGGCCAGGGCGGACGCCGAAAAGTCGGGTGTAGTGTTCGGCCCTTCCGAAAGGGTGAGGGACCTTGAGAAACACACGGACTGGATGAGACAGACCGTTCATCGGGCTCACCACGGTGAGATTCCGCTCGACGACTGCAAGATGAACACGTGCGATGCCGCCCTGAAGCTACTCGGGAGGAGACCTTGATGAACGAATTGCGAGTCATGACCTGTACCTCTCTCGACGAGCCCCGCCGCGCCCTGATCCGCGGCGCGATGACCGCTCCTCAGTGGCTCGGAGTCGAGCGCGGCGTCTATCAGATCGAGCTGGACTTCCCATCGGCGGTGTCCGTGGAGATCTATCTCGAGGAGGCTGTGCTTCTCAGGCAGGTGGACCGGCTGCTTCAGAGGGTGGTGGACCGGAACCGTCAAGTTTTCGATACGCTCGTCGGATCCGATGACCCCGACGTGCTCCTCGACCGGGCGTGGTTCGTGCTCGAGCCGGTTCGGTGCGTCCACTACGCGGAGGGTGAGTACGAGCTCCGGTTCCCGGGTGACCAGATCGTCAGATATTACTTCACCTCGTGGGACTGCGAGCTGCTACGGCGCTACGACGAGCTGCTGAAGCGCGTCTACGTCGAGAACGAGGAGGCGGTGGAAACCGCCCTGGAGGAAGAGGCGTGATGAGAGCCCTGACTCTGTGGCGCCCGTGGACCGATGCCATCCTCTACGGCGGGAAACGGGTCGAGAATCGCCCTTGGAAGCCGTGGCAGCGTGTCATGGGCCAGGTCATCGCCATCCATGCCGGTGTTACCTATGACCGGGATGGTGCCGGATGGATGCAGGAGGCGGATCTGTACACGCCACCAGCTCCGGAGGACAGCCCCCAGGGGATCGTCGGACTGGCGAGGGTGACGGGGTATCGAGAGAAGTGCCCCGGTCTATTTGATGAGCCGGACGACCCGTGGTTCACGGGTCCGTATGGATGGACGCTGGAGGACGTCGTGCCCCTGACCGAGCCGGTCCCCTGCAATGGCGCCCTTGGGTTGTGGATGGTGAAGGGGGGCGTGCTCGCTGCTGTTCAACGTGGCTATCGAGATGCGAGATGACTGGTAGCTACCCCTACGTGTGGTGGTTCCGGAAGTGGCGGCCCGATCGAAAAGGCCAGCGCTGCGGGAGGATACATGACGACCAAAATCGAATGGACCGACGAGACCTACAACCCCGTCACCGGCTGCTCGAAGACCTCCCCGGGGTGTAAAAATTGCTATGCCGAACGCCTGGCTCCGCGCTTCAAGCACCTTCCGGGGTACGACAGTGTCGACCCGTTCAAGGTGACGCTGCACCCGGGGCGGCTCGAGCAGCCGCTTCGGTGGAGGAATCCCCGGCGAGTGTTCGTGTGCTCGATGGGAGATTTGTTCCACGAGAAGGTGCCGGATGGCTACATCGCTGCGGTTTTCGGGGTGATGGCTTTTTGTCATCGACACACGTTTCAGGTGCTGACGAAGCGGCCAGCGCGCGCGCTGGCCTGGTTTGATTGGGTTGATCGCATCGATGGGAGTTATCAAATCAGCGCAGAATTCAGGTGTGCATTCGCCGCTTTCAACCTTGGTGTGCCACTCAACCCATCAGAGGAATTTGACTTTCCACCGCCCAACGTCTGGTTCGGCGTCACCACCGAGGATCAGCCGCGTGCTGACGAGCGGATAGCGCTCCTGCTTCAGATCCCGGCGGCGAAGCTGTTCGTTAGCTATGAGCCGGGGCTGTCCGAGGTGAACATCGAGCGCGGTCTGGCGGCATACGATCGCATGGGCGAACCGTCTGGCCCTCATCCCCGGGCCATTTCGTGGGTAATCGCCGGCGGTGAAAACGGTCCCGGTGCCCGTCCCATGCACCCGGACTGGGCGAGGTCGCTCCGGGACCAGTGTCAGGAGGCCGGGGTGTCGTTTTTCTTCAAGGGGCACGGTGGCGCGAGGCCCCCGAGCTCCGACGTGCTCGACGGTCGGACATGGAAGGAGTTCCCGGGATGAGAGTCAGCCTGACTTCTGAGGTGATCGAGGTCGGAAGCGACGGAGACATCACGAACACATGGGTGAAGCTCCGGAACGAGAGCGGGCACGTGTCCCGGATCTATCTTCCCGCCAGTGAAGTGCGTGAGGTCGGGGCGATGCTTTACCGGGACGTCGTGGTGCTCATCTCTATCGAGGTGCCCGAATGAAACGATGGACGTTGACGCTCGCCCTGAGCTGCGCCTGGGCGATCCTGACGATCTGGCTCTGTCAGGCGATCGAGAGCTGCCAATGACCACCACCTGCCCCGGATGTGGTCGAGAGTACCCCTTCTTCGAGCTCGAGCCGGAGAACGGCACGGAGATCGAGGAGCTCTGTGCAGGGTGCATGCTCCGAACAGGCCGGCGAGTTCGGCGACGGTACGAGCAGCCTGCAGTGTTCCCGGTCGAGCTGCCCCCCGAGCCCCCCTGCAGGCGCTGCGGGGGAGAGGAGCGGCTCGACGACGGGCGGACATGTCCGGCCTGTCGCGGGACTGGGCGGCGGTCATGACGAATCGCTTGATCATTTCAGGCCACACGGTCGATCAGTCGCAATGCTTGGGATGTGGGAAGCAAATCTCCATCTGCTCCTCTGAAAACAGGCTGCACGTATCCCGGCAATTCTATGTTTACGTCTGTCTTCGATACGGGACGTCGCCGTACTACGGAGACGAGCGAGGGCGGAGGCGGATTTTTAGAAAGGCGTGCCTGGTAAAGGCATTGTGGAGGATCGACCGGCTGGCTGTGTGTCCCCTGTGCGGGGGGAGCCCGTGCTACCCGGACAACCATCCTCTCCGACGCGAGATGACACGCGTATGGGATGGGCCAGTGTGTCCCGTCTGCTCGGAGGATCTGCAGATGGTCGACACCCTCCATACACGAGTCACTCTGATGGAGGATTTGGAGAGGGCGACCACCGAGGAGGTTGAAATCGATCTGACTCGGCGGTACGCGGACAGGGTTCTCGCACTTGGCTACCACCCATCCCTTCTCACCTCTCACGAGGTAACGGAGTGGACAAAAGCGGAGATCGAACGACGGATCGAGGCGGCGTATCAACGCGGGCTGTCCGAGGGTTCGAGTCTCCTGTCAAAACTCGCCGATGGCCGGGCGACGCTCGGGGAGTTCCAGGATATGACGGTGCGAAAATGACGGAAAGACAACAGAAAAGGTCCACCCGTTTATACAGGCAATGCCGCTATTTCGACGGGATATCGAATCACGAGTGCAGGGCGGGCCTGGTGTACAAGGATCAGTTCAACCTCGCCCATACGCTCCCGTGTCATAGGGCGGGTGGCGGAGGATGTACCTCTTATGAGCCGTTCACGCCCGAGGAGATCGAGGCGGATAATCTCAGATTTGAGCAGATGATGGATGAACTTGCGCGGGGCATTTATCGTTTGAAGGGAGGTTGACTTGATGGCAGCCGCTGAAGAACAGATACCCCGAAAAGGCCGACGCAAACGCCGATGCGTCCGAGCTCGGACTATCCCGGTCAAGAGGATGACTAAGGAGCAGCTCCGGATCGGCCGGATTCTCTATCCGGAGACAAACCACTGGAGGCCGGGGATCCGGGGCGAATGCCCGGCCGAGAGGCCGTGTCCGTTCGTTTCCTGCAGGTACAACCTGTACCTCGACGTTGACCCCCGCACGGGGTCAATCAAACTGAACTTCCCGGATATCGAGCCGCGAAAAATGGTCGAGAGCTGCGTACTGGACGTGGCTGATCGCGACGGGGTCACGCTCGATGATGTCGGTGAGTTCATGAACCTCACCAGGGAGCGGATTCGGCAGGTCGAGCTCATGGGGATCGAGAAGTTGCGAAAGGGGCAGGACCGGTATTCGTTGAGCGACTACCGCTGATGGGCATCGCGTGCACCGACTGCGGGCGAAAGCCAAGGACGCATCATTAGCCACAAACACAAACACTAGGAGGACACGATGTCACTGGGAATCCAGGCAGGGGAAAAAGAGATGGAAAAGGCCGCCGTGGACGCATCGGGCCTGGCGAGCATGATCGTCGCGCTCCAACAGCAGGAGCGGTCGATCGAGACGCTCAAGCTCGAGATTGTGGAGCGGGAGCGCCATATCACCGAGCTCATCGAAGCGATGGCCGATCTGCCCGAGGTGCAGCGGCTCGTCGAGGCGGTGTGTGTTCGCGAGTCGGTGAGTGCACTCGACGACGGACTGGGGCACTCTCCGTTCGAGGCGAGGATTTTGACCCTGCTCAGCAAGGGCTGTCCAAGCGGCGCGTCTGCTCAGGTGGTCGCACAAAAGCTCGGGGCATCTGTGATTATCACCGAGCAGAGCCTGTGGAATCTCGAGGCGGTCGGATTGGCCACGCATGGCGATGATGGATTGTGGAAGTGCGCGTAATGACCGGAGCGAATAAAGACTGAACCCGATGGGAGTGTGAGGTGGTTTATTTTATTGAAGCGGTCGGGATTGATCTTGTAAAAATTGGCACGTCAACACAGGTCAAGAAGAGACTGTACGATATGAACAAGGCGAGCCCTGTAAAGCTTCGCCTGATAAAGATACTGGAAGGCGGGAGCGCGGAGGAACTTGAACTTCATACGCGGTGGAAGGACTGCCGGATAAGAGGCGAGTGGTTCGATTTGAGCCTGCTTCGGTCTGAGATAGAGGCGCTCATGGTGATCGAACATCTGCACATTATTTTGACTCCGCAGGGATGGAGAACGGCTGCTGTGGTGAGGTGTCCTGAGTGTGGGATGAGCAGGAAGGTGCACGCAAGATCGGACAAATCGAATACAGAGAGGCTGTGCCTTCTCTGTAAGAAAAGGCTTCGAGCGAAACTTGGGGGATCCGCAATGAAGGGCTTGAAGAAATCAAAAGAGTCGATCGCCAAACGAGTCAAGACCCTAAAAAGGAATACAGAAGCCCGGTGGAAGGAAGTAGATCGGCCAATCGCAAGACTGAACGCGGTGTGTGTGGACTGCGAAAAGCGTCTTCCTGTCCTAAAAAAAGAGAAATATTCGGACAGCAAGAGACTTCCAAAGGGGGTCCATTCTACGCGAAGGTGTCAGCCGTGCGGGATGAAAGCGAAATGGATGGATGAGGAATTTCTCAAGAAGATGCGTGACAGAGACTTGCGGCGATGGGGTGAGACGTCGCAAGGGAGCTGATGCGCCCCCCCATTAACAGGTCAGGGGAGCCCATG